>DHJV01000067.1:0-5750 GCA_002404515.1 Lachnospiraceae bacterium UBA4711
GAGAATAGCTTGCTTTGATCAGCTTATCCAGACCAGACTCCGATACGCCAAGCTCCTCTAAGAACATCTGCTTCTCATCGTCATCTAACTCGGAGATCTCCTGCTCGATCTGCGCACATACAGCAAATACTTCACTGCCAAATTCCTTCGCATATTCACGAACCTTCTGTACATATGGATTACTTGCTCCGTCATCTGCCAGATCATCCTCGGATACATTTGCCGCATAGATCACCGGCTTTCCTGTCAGCAGGTTGTATTCCTTGATCCACTTGATCTCGTCCTCATCGTCTGTCTCAAACGAAATCGCAAGCTTACCGGATTCCAAATGCTCCTTGATCCGCTTCTGCAGATCGACTTCCTTCGCAAGCTCCTTGTTGTTGGCTGCGCCACGCTGTCCCTTCGCGATTCGACGGTCAAGTACCTCGATATCTGCGAAGATCAGCTCATAGTTGATCGTCTCGATATCTCGGATCGGATCAACCGAACCATCGACATGGATGACATTGGGATCTTCAAAGCAACGTACAACATGTACGATTGCATCCGTCTCACGAATATTGGACAGGAACTGGTTTCCAAGTCCTTCACCCTTGGATGCACCCTTTACAAGCCCTGCAATATCAACGAACTCGATCACGGCTGGTGTTGTCTTCGCTGAATGATACATCTCAGTCAGTTTATCAAGACGCTTGTCCGGTACCGGTACGACACCCACATTCGGATCAATCGTACAGAACGGATAGTTCGCGCTTTCCGCACCCGCCTTTGTCAAAGAGTTAAATAATGTGGACTTTCCGACGTTCGGAAGCCCGACGATGCCTAATTTCATATTTTGTATATCTCCTTTGCAAACCCTTATATTTACTTACTTTGTGGAAAAAAGGATTTCTCAAGTGTACCATTTAGTGTACCATTTAAATGACCTTCAAAGCATCTTCCACCATCTGGATTTCTTTAATCTTTTCTTCCTCAGTAGTATGAACGTATAAATTCATAGTAATTCCAATATTTGAATGTCCCAATATCATCTGCAATGTCTTCGGCTTCATCCCACCTTCAATACATCTAGTAGCAAATGTATGCCTTAATATGTGCATTGAAAATCTCGGAATACCTGCTTTATCACATATTTTGAACAATGCAGTATCATAAGTACTATTCTTAATTGGAGAACCTTTCCTGCACAAAAATACATAATCACTCCATTCTATCGGAATAACTTTTATATCTTTGTGTTTTTCTTTTTGACGTTTTAAAATTGAGATTGCATCATCTGTAAGCGGAATTTTTCTGTAGCCAGATTTTGATTTCGGAGGTCCTACTCTCCATTCGCCAGTACTATGTCGATATTCCATACTGCGTTGAATCGTTATAACACGATTCTTTAAATCAACATCTTCCCATTTTAGGCCTACTAATTCACCAGTACGAAGTCCTGTCTGTAAAATAAACCGATATTGGTCTTCGTAACTTTGCCCCTTAGCACCCTCTAAGAATTTTCTTTGAGTTTCTATTGTAAGTGCTTCTCTTTTCTTAGATGGCTTTCCAATATCACTCTTCAATGAACGTTTACAAGGATTATTTATTATTGCTTCATATTCTTTTGCACTTTCAAGCATATTATATAAGGCTATTCGCGTCTGATAAATTGTAGATGAACTATATTCCTCTCTTGCCATGATTTTGAAAATTTCCTGACAATCAATCGGTGTTACATCTTTCAACTTCTTATTTCCAATAACCTGCTTTATATTCCTTTTATATCGTTCAGAATAATTTCTTACAGTGTTTGGTCTTACTGTCTCCTTTTTTAATTCAATCCAATAATTAAACCAAGCATCAACAATTAAATCGGTAGGCATATTTAACTTACTATGTTCATCTATATATACGCTTTCCGAAATCCATTGTCTTGCATCTTGTAATTTTGTGAAACGTCTGGTTTGTCTCTTATCAAATCGATCAACAAACCGTGCTAGGTACAGACCACCTTTTTCCTGTGACAGTCCGACTCCCAGCTCCTTACCTTTTAAATCTTTACCCATAATTATTGCTCCCTTTATATTAAAAGAAGCCCTAATATAGCGACGGTATTATACCATATTAGGGCAATCTTGTACATATATTAAATTTTCTAAATATAAATCCGAACTGCTATATCTCTACCTGTCTGGATATAAATTCTTCAAATTCTTTTCGTTTTACTAATTTTTTATTTCCTACATATAACACAAATGTACAACGAGGCATTTTTAAAAGTTCTGATATTTTATTTTGTCCTATATTGCTATACTCCGCCGCCTCTTCAATTGTCAAAGTACATTTTTGATTTATAGGCACAGTTCCCTTTACTGTGTTCATACTAATCACCATCCTGTTTAGAGTAAAAGCATTTCATCAACAAGTTTCTGAGCTCTTCTTTCATCAGCACCTAAATCAACATACTTATTCAAGTCAAATTCATGGTGACAGTCAACTCCCAAAAGTTCTCCTTTTTCTACAGATAAAAGAAATCTACCTGCATTATTTACAAAATGTTTCTCTGCATAGCTTCTATACTCTTGGGCAATATCTGAAAAACTTACAATCTTGTTTACAGTATACCTTGCAACACCATCTACTAATTTAGATTTTTGTTGAAATTTCGCATATTCTTCACTTATCTGTGCATCAGTTAAATGTTTTACGTCTACACAAAATTTCAATTTAAAGTCTTGAAAATCAAATACTCGAAGTATACGTTCCATTACAGGTTCTCTATTTTCTTCAGTATCTTCTGGAAACCATTCAACGATAGGGGTATTTGTAATAATAAATATGATAGAACCTCTGAACAATGCACCTGTAAATCGTTTGCTAGTCAGTGTATTCGTATGAGGATCTAACAATTTTTTGAAATCATTTACATTCATACCCGACGGATCAAAATCATCTAACACAAAAATATCTTGGCCACCGTAACCCTCCCACGGATCTCTCGATGCAGCCGAAAAACAAATGCTCATATTATGCTTCTTAGCATATGCTTTAGCGAACAAAGTTTTTCCAACACGAGCTGGTCCCTGAATTACCATAATAGTAATATCTCTTTCTTGCACAGCTACTTCGCATTTCTTCACATATTCAAATGCATCATTGATTTTTCTCTTATAACGCATATAAACCCACGGATCAATTTTGCCAATGTCATGTTCTTTAAGCTTACCACTTATAATCTGATCGAGAACAAATTTTCCTCTGACATTCACACCATAAGCAGTCATAACAAGATAGGAATATAATTTATCTTTGTTATTTGTATAAATATTCTTCTCCGAATACTGCTTCTTATATGGATGATTCATATGTATCAGATATTGCACAGAGGCTTTCACTGATTTTGCAGGTTCAATCTTTCCATACGGAAAATGTTTCTTTATTAAAGAAAACTTTCCTACTGAATTTTTATCAAAGTCCAATACAATATGATAATGCACATTATTAGGATCAGCGTCATGCATTATAAAATAATACTTCATAGTCTTCTTAGTATGTGCCCATTTTTCCAGCGTCTCCTTGATATCATCTAGGGAGATTGTATAAATATCCCCTGCTTTTAAACCAAGCTTTGGGTTATCCTCTGTTATATGGTTCACTGCTGAAACACGAATAAACGCATTTCTCATATTTGTATCTGCCGTTAAACCTTTCTGCTTAACTGCTTTCTTCTTTTTCTTCTTATCAGAAGAATCCTTAACCAATGGTGTTGAGTCAAGTAATGGTAATTGAGGGATGGAAAATAAGTTATCTGATTGTGTCATAACAATCACTCTCCTTTGTATGTTTTTTTCATTTTTCGCATCCACACATAAGGAACATCCAGCATTTCCTTTTTCCTTTTATGTAAGCCATACAGACCTTAAATCTGATGTTCCTATTCACATTACACAATATAGCATGATTTTTCATTTTTTGCCATATTTTTCTTGATTTTCGTCATTTTTTTCTGTATAATGTTGAATTTTAGGGTTTTCTTCATTTTGTGCGTACGTCTATATTAAATATCCTTTCTGTGCAATTTGCACAAAAATATCGTTAAATAACTGTTTCCCAACCATCTTCCATCTGTAAATCCAAGGAATTTCACAGGACATAACCGCCCACGAAGCATGCATAACAGGAATCGGTGGCGTAACAGACAGGTGCTATATATAGGAAGATTTGCAATTATGTCGATGGGGGAAATAGGTGACATGTCGATCACGTAGGATTGTAGATGCAAGGCAATTACATCTTCGGTAAATTTAAATGTCTTGTCACTGCCTGTGAAGATATGAATGTTACCTCATAAAAATATAATGACATAATAATAGCCCTTCACAGGATGTTAAAACGTAAATTGACGGATTGGAAACAGTTTACCGAATATTGGAAAATTGATATAATAAATACATAATAAATCAATAGTATTTATTAAGCACTTTGATAATATAATATTTATATAATTAAAAGTTCATTTAGCATAACACACCTCTCTCATACCTAAATTAATTTTTAATTGTATAACAATCAGATCTTATCTAACACATATCTCTCTCAGCACATATCTAACCTAGATCTAAACTCTCTCAAGAATCTAAAAAATCTCAAGACATAGTAATTGAATAAGCAATAGAGTAAAATAAGAGCTAGATATATGTATACAAGTATACCAGTTGTTGTAGACTTTTGTATACTTGTATTATGAGATATGAAGTATGAGTGCATAAAAAATAACCTTCTGATTATTTCCAACCAGAAGGTACTGGTTATTAGTCAATGGCTTCTTCTGCACCACAACTACAAACTCTTTTATGATGAGTAATGGTCTCTGTTGTAGACTTTCCATAATGAATACGATTTGCATAACCAAAGCAACCGGTTTCTTCCTGATGAGCCCACATTGTAGCACCGTCTTCACACCAAAAGCCACAAGTATCACATTCCAAGCCATCAATTTCCTCACCAGGGTGTTCAATGGTTTCTGTCCATTCCTTAGTAGTCCAGCTGTGCTCATGCTTCTTTGGTGGGTCATTCTTAGGGGCTTCCGTTGTTGGAGCTTCTGTAGCTCTTTCTGTGGTAGGCTGTGCAGCCGGCTTTTCATTCTTAGGTGCTTCTGTGGTCTTGTCTGTGTTATGCTTAGGAGCCTCAGTGGTCTTTTTGTTGTCCTTAGAAGTTTCTGTAGTAGGAGCATTTACTCCACCAGAGATTGGTCTCTCTGTTGTTGCTTCTTCCTTCTTTGAAGGCTTCTTAGCTTCTGTGGTAGTCTTCTCATTTTTTTCATTTGCTACAACTTCTGTAGTTACATTAGCTTCCTGCTCGGTAGTTGTAACCTCAACCATGTTTGTGCTACCATCATCATTGTTCTTATTGTAAAGAATGATTCCAGTAGTAATACCAGCCAGAAGAATGATGAGTGTAAGTACTGTGATAATAATGATGTTTCTCTTCTTTGTATTGATCTGATATGTGATCTTGTTGTTTGGGTTACTTTTCTTTTTTTTCATTTGTAATCACCTTTCCCTTATTATTTTCTCATAAGTGTATAGGATTTCACAAAATTTATTGTCTTGCTTTCTCTGACATTATTTTTTACAGATTGATTTTTTGCTGTCATATATTGCAATTTTACCTAACTGAAAAATAATTATTTTTGTGCTGTCCTATATTTTATTATATGTATGAATATACAATATACATTGGGAAAATGATAAGGAATGATAAGGAAT
>DHJV01000067.1:5872-28158 GCA_002404515.1 Lachnospiraceae bacterium UBA4711
ATAAGGAATGATAAGGAATGATAGTCCCAATGGTTCCTCACTTATAACGCTTATTATAAACTTATCATTTATAGCTGTAAACAATTAAAATATACAAATATACATATATTTTAAAAAGGTTGACTGCCGCTAGCCTACGGCGCCGCAGTCAACAACTTCTTTAAAGTTTTCCATATCTGTTATCTTAGGCACACGAAGTATAGTAATTCGATCAAGTGCAATCAATCCTTGTCCTTTACTTAGCTTTGTATTGACACATGGTAAATCAACACCTGTTCCAAATGTTGCAGATAATATATTCGACTGTGCATTTCCTAATAATACTTTTGTCAGATTACTTCTTGTGGTTGAATTTATATTTTCTGTTCCTGCCGATTGTAAAACTATCATCATATGAATATTACTCTGCCTTGCTAATACTGAAATATTTTTCACTACACGTTCTAATTCTTCTTTCTGCTTTTTATCAAGACTTGCCTGCAATGAAATATATTCTTCAATTACCACAAGCATAGGTTTATATCCTATATCGACCGCTAATGTTTTCGGATTCTTGTCCAGCTCTGGTTGTAATTTTTTCATCCTCAGATTCATCTCAGCTTCCACAGATTTCAATTTTACCAATATATCATCTATTTCATAACTGTAATCAGTGAAACCCTTATAGAGCCCGTAGGAACGCTTTAGGTCACATATTACAACCTGCCATCCTTTTATTATTGCCTGTATCACTAATTCATTTGCAAAATATGATTTTCCTGAACCTGTAGAACCACTTATCAGAAAATGGGGATAATCATTAACATTTAATATATGTTTCCTGTCAAAATATAAGTCCAGCAGATTCATACTTTCTATCTTCTGTTTATATTCTGCAAGTGAATATTCTTCTGGTTTATATGTCTTTATATCCTCATAAATAATTATTACTTCTGCATTATTCTGTGAAATATAATAATCTTCAACAATATATCTGTCTGGTAATGCAGTAGAAAAGGTATCGAGATATCTTTCAATGATTGTCCTTATTTTCAAATTGCTTAAACCGATTTTTATTATCCCATCTTTCATCTTGATTTTTGGCAGTTCCACATATACCTTATTTTCCTTTTTTATGTATGCACCTACCGACATTAAATTTCTTTCTACCGATTCCAATAATAATGCATGTGCCGTATATTTTTTAATACCACCATATTTAAGTAATATGACCGCAATTACCATTGCAATTATGACTGCTTCACCTATCAATGCATACTTGCATATTTTACCTATCACATTTATATGGAACAGATAGTTATTGGCTATAAGCCCACTTATAAATAAAAGCAGGCTTACAACCATCATTGCAATATAAAAATTGCGGTAATACTTTCTCTTACTGATAAGCATTACTCTTTCACCTCAACTACCGCTTCTACAGATAATTGACTTTGGTAATCACCCCACACAGAAATTTTACCTGTGGAAACAAATTCAATTTTATCTCTGACATGATACTTCTCAACATCTTCTTCCTCTGTATCTCTGATTAAATGCACCTTGAATTTTTCAAAAATATTACTGACAGAAGTATCACCATAATCAGTATAGTCTTCTGTGATTATTACATCTAATGAAACACAACCTTTCTTTGTATTATATTTTACATTCTGAATCATAAATGATTTGTCATTCTGCCATGCGGCAAAATCAAATTTCTGGAACATTGATAATTTGTACATAATATTTTTCTCCTTATTCTGTATTTTTCTTACAAGCTTTGTTGCTTGTTATTCTTAAATAGCCTGTCACAGTATAAAAAAAGAGACTGAACAGATCAGTCTCAATCTCAATAATTTTTTTGCTATATTAGAGCCTCAGTCAACCAGCAAAATATTACATTTGCCACTCCATTTTTCGTGTACCATTTAGTGTACCATTTTTTTAGAAGATATATGAATTTATATGTATTTTCATGTAAGTTTAATTTTAGGAGAAACCCTTGTATATCAACATTTATCTATATTTATGCCTATATATAGAGGTATATGAAATCGGCTAATTTATTACGATACCTAGTTTCATGTATACCTCCTTGGGGACGTTTCTTTTGTCACGAAGAGTGTCCCTCTGTCTCATTTTTTATTTATTGATTGCAGCCACCTGCAAATAATCACTCTGATATGTAATAGTATCACATAAAAAATCAAAACTCAAGACTCGGTGTTGCTTCTTTTGTCGCAGCAAATGTTCCTGCGCCAGCATCACTCCGTCTTATTCTATTTTCTCAGAATTATTATTTAGCAAAAATTGCTTTACTTTTTCACAAAATATATTATAATAGACAAAAATTGACTTTCAATTAACTCGATTTTCTATTATATCAGATCTTTTATCCCATTTGTTATGAATATATCTGTAATTTTCATATTCGTGATTTGTATTTCTATTTTCAAATAATGACAATGTTATTCCACATTCAGGTCATTCATTCAAAAAAATCTAAATTTAGGAGGTACTCTTTATGCCAAGAAAACCAAGAACAAAGTCCGACACAAACATTTATCATGTTGTAATCCGCGGAGCTGACCGCCAGCAAATGTTTGAGGATAAAAATGATTATTTAAAATATCTGGACATTTTGGATTATTACAAACAAGAATGTAATTTCAACATCTACGCTTATTGTCTGATGAATAACCATGTTCATCTGCTGATTTTCACGCCTAACACACCTTTAGAAACAATTTTCCGACGTATAAACACACGATATGCTGTGTGGTTCAATATGAAATATGACCGCACCGGCTATCTTCAGCAGGGAAGATACTATAGCGAACCGGTTGATAATGAAGATTATCTTCTCACAGTCGTTCGTTATATCCATCAAAATCCATACAAGGCCGGCATGGAAGCATTTCCCGGTGCATCATATCCCTGGAACAGTATTCATAGTTATCTTGAAGGCAACTCATCATTGGTCGATATCGACCTTATAACTAAGCTAATCGGAAATACAAACGCATTTATTTCTTTCCATAAAGAAATAGATGAAACAGATTGTCTTGATATTCATAAACTCATCAAAAGACTCCCGGATGATGTTGCAAAACAAATTATCTTTAATGAAACAGGGTGTTCTACCGTAACAGATTTCCAAAAGCTATCATTATCAGAACGTCAAAAATGCCTTCTTCGCTTACATGAAAAAGGCATATCTATCAGACAATTAAATCGTCTTACTGGTATATCGAGAGGAATTATCGAACGAACCGTGACACGGGGACGCTCTTCGTGACAATGTGACACTCTCTGTGGCAAAAACAACGTCCCCAATACACTACTGGCGCATCTGCGGCACCTGTGCTAAGATTACCGCTATGAACACAAGCACGCAGCCGACGATCTCTCTCGGTGCTAACACCTCGTGCAATACAACAAATCCACCAAGCACTGCAAATACAGATTCCAGACTCATCACAATGGACGCGACTGCCGGATCTGCATATTTCTGTCCTGCGATCTGTAACGTATACGCGATACCGCTGGAGAAGATACCCGCATATAGAATTGGGAACCATGCGGCGGCAAGATCACTCCATGCCGGCTGTTCGAAGATTGCCATGCAGATCAGGGATAACACACCATTCGTAATAAACTGGATACACGAAATCTTCACACTGTCACAATCGTTAAAATGATCGACCGTCAGGATATGTCCGGTAAAGCAGACCGCACACAGAAGTCCAAGCAGATCGCCAAAATACAGATTGTCGATACCACCAGACATGCACAGCATGTACATACCACCAAGGCAGACAAAAACTGCCACATAAACGATCTTATGTAATTTCTTTCCAAGTAATCCGGATACGATAGCAACCATAACTACATACGTTGCAGTGAGGAACCCCGATCTGCCGGAGCTTGCCACACCTTCCGGATATGCCGCGATACCACTCTGCTGCAGATTCGTTGCAAAAAAAAGCACACATCCGCAGAGGATACCTCCGATTACAGTCCGTTTTGTATTTTCTTTTTCGATCGGCTCTCCACTTACCTTTGCTTTCTGCTTCTTCATCCCCGTACGAACGAGAATCAAAATCGCAAGAAATGCCGCTCCAACCATGGAGCGGCTTCCATTAAATGTAAATGTTCCAATCCGATCAGATGCGGTTGTCTGTGCTACAAACGTCGTTCCCCAGAAGAACGCTGCCAGCAGCAACATAATACTTCCTTTTGTCTTTTTCATCTCAAGCCTCTTATTCTGCATCAATTGGATCTTTCTTTTTCTCAACTGACTTGATTACCTGCAACACAACATACAGTAAAATCAAACCGATTACCAGTGGTATCGCCGGACTCTTCATCGCCCCCGGAAGTTCCCTGCTATTACCAAGGAATCCGGCAATAATATAAGTCACAAACGATACAAGAGCTACTGTAATGGCATATGGAAGCTGTGTGCTTACATGATTGATATGATTACACTGAGCACCTGCAGATGCCATAATTGTCGTATCCGAAATCGGCGAACAATGGTCTCCACATACAGCACCAGCCATGCATGCAGAAATGGAAATAATCATCATCGTCGCGTTCGTTCCCTCGAATGCATTGACAACGATTGGAATCAGCATACCGAAGGTTCCCCATGAGGTTCCGGTTGCAAACGCAAGGAAGCATGCAATGATAAACACAAGCGCTGGCAGGAAGCTAAGCAATGCATCCGGTGTACTCTTCACAAGTGCTGCCACAAATTCTTTTGCGCCAAGGCTGTCTGTCATCGCCTTCAATGTCCATGCAAATGTCAGAATCAAAATCGCAGGGACCATCGCTTTAAATCCTTCCGGAATACAAGACATGGATTCGCTGAATTTTAATACGCGGCGGAACATATAATAGATAATCGTAATCACAAGCGCAAAGAAGCTGCCGTACATCAAACCAACCGATGCATCACTGCCCGAAAACGCTTCTACAAATCCAACGCCGGAAAAGAATCCACCACTGTAGATCATACCGATGACACAGGCTGTAATCAGAACGATCATCGGAAATACAAGATCGATCACTTTTCCCTTTGTCTCAACAACTTCATTTTCCGCGTTTGCATATGGGCGGTCCGGTGTCGTGTAGATATCGCCCTTCAAAGCATTCTTTTCATGTGTCCGCATCAGGCCATAATCAATCTTTCTGACAATCAAAACAATCATAAATAAGATTGTAAAAAGTGCATAATAGTTATACGGAATCGCACGGATAAAGATGGAGAAGCCATCCTCTCCCTCTACGAATCCGGCTACCGCTGCTGCCCATGATGAAATCGGGGCAATGATACAGACCGGAGCTGCTGTCGCATCAATGATATATGCAAGTTTTGCTCGTGATACCTGATGTTTGTCTGTCACGGGACGCATCACGCTTCCGACAGTCAGGCAGTTAAAATAGTCATCAATAAAAATCAAAACACCAAGCACAACCGACGCTAGCTGTGCACCAATCCGCGTCTTGATATGTGCGCTCGCCCATCGTCCAAACGCTGCCGAACCACCGGCTTTGTTCATCATGCAGACCATAACACCGAGTATTACAAGAAATACCAGAATACCCATATTATATGAATCGGTCAGCACACCGACAATTCCGTCTTTGAATACATGGTTTACGGTTGCTTCGAATTTGAAATCCGACCAGAACAGTCCACCGATCACAATTCCTAAAAACAGTGAACTGTAAACCTCCTTTGTAATGAGTGCCAGCACGATTGCCACGACCGGCGGGATCAATGCCCAGAATGTCGCATACATCTGCGGCACGTAATTTGCGATTTCTTCCATCTTCTCTCCTCGTTTCTCTTCTTTATTGGTTGCCACCCACGTTCAATCGGCGGCATGTCATCTAGTGCATCTTACAGCATGGATGCACGAAGCTCTTCCCCTGTCTTATTCACAAGGTAAGCTGGTGCAATATCAAATACGGTCTTACAGCCGCTTACGCCCTCATTTGCAAGTCTGTGTGCAGCTCTCGCATAAGCGATCAGTACACTGGATGTAAACTCAGGATTTGAATCAAGCTTCAGGCTATACTCGATGATATGCTTGTTCTCTTTGTTCCAGCCAGTCACACCGCTGCGGAGTACAAATCCACCATGCGGAATTCCACTGTGGTTTGCCTTCAGCTCTTCTTCCGAAATGAAGTGAACCGTTGTATCGTAATCTGCGAAATAGTTCGGCATTGTCTTGATCTCTTCCTCAACCTTGGCTGCATCTGCACCCTCTTCAAGCACTACGAAGCACTCTCTTGTATGCTTCTGTCTTGTTGTAAGCTCCGGATTCTCGCCATTACGAACTGCCTCAAGTGCAGCCTCTACCGGAATTGTATACTGCTTGGCATCCTTGACGCCTGCGATACGACGAATGGCATCGGAATGTCCCTGACTGACGCCCTTGCCCCAGAATGTATAATCACTTCCCTCTGGAAGCAATGCATTTCCGTACAGACGGTTGAGTGAGAACATACCTGGGTCCCATCCAACAGAGATAATTCCGATATGTCCACTTGCCTTTGCGCTTGCGTCTACATTTGCGAAATGCTCTGGAATTCTTGCGTGTGTATCAAAGCTGTCGATCACGTTGAAATATTTTGCACATTCTGGTGTCTGCTCTGGAAGGTCGGTTGCACTTCCGCCACACAGAATCATAACGTCAATTTTATCTTTCCAGTCTGCCATTTCCTTGACGTTGCACACCTTGGCTGTCTGGTTCTTGATTGTCAGATCTTCTGGATTTCTTCTTGTAAATACGGCAACTAATTCCATGTCGTCATTCTGGTTGATGGCTGCTTCTACGCCACGTCCAAGGTTTCCGTATCCGTAAATTCCGATTCTTGTCATTTTGTTTTCCTCCTTATTCTATCTTCATGCACGAGAGCTTCTACACTTTCTCCGAGTTGTTCTGCATTTTCATTCTACGCAGACGCGCTCTCGCTCACTTCCGCACATAGCAGACACTAAACTCACTACGTTCGTTAAGTGCTGATGTGCTCCAATGGTCTGCTTTAGAATTGAAAATCCAGAACAACTCGAATCTACATATAACCTCTCATGCCCGAAGGTTGAATCAATATATAAATTTACAATCGAATTCACTTTAGCACATTTGATTGTTTTTCACAACAAAATTCCACTATATCGTACCTTTTTGTGTCTTTTTTGACTTTCTTTCAGTCTTTTATTTTGCACTTTCATCTGTATTACTTGTTTTCCTTCCGTACACGCAGCCGTAGAAATCGGTGTTGATGACTTCGTCGGACATGTAGAGTTTTGTTTCAACTTCCTCGATTTTATCGTCGATGTAGGATTGTGGGACTGTTTTTTCGTCCACGTAATAGGTCACTTCTCCGGTTTTCGTGTTGTAACCGATCTTATCTGTCTTAAAGCTATGGTCGGCGAAGATAACAAGCTCTTCTGAATCGGACAGGATATCGTGTCCTGCAAGGATTCGGGAATCATATGTCACGCCAAGCAAATTCAGGACAGTCGGAAGGACATCCACACTCGCGCAGAGCTTCTTGACCTTGACCGGTTCTTCCATAGATGCAGACCAGATGCCAAGGCAGGAATGATGTTTTTCAAATGCATCATCGGATACATTTTTACCTGCAAGCGCATCGTAGCCGCTGTCTGTCAATCCGTATGGGTAATGATCTGGTGTCACAATGAACACGGTCTTGTCCAGCTTTCCTGCCTCATCCAGCTTGTCGATCAGATCCTCTAACGCTTTATCAAGTTCCATCTGTGCCGCAATGTATGCCACCGCATCTTCCGGCAGATTCATTCCTTCTGTGCGTTTTTCCGCTTCCTCGCGGTTCTTCAGGCACATGGCATTGTAGTCATAATCATATGGAAGATGCCCGCTGAATGTCATAAAGTACATCAGGAATGGCTCCTCGTCGATAAACTCCTTATACACTGCCTCGATCGTATCATAATCGGAATATGTCACGTAACTTGGGATATCCAGACCATAATCAATCGCCTTAAAATCATAACCCATGTTTGCATGCGTCTCGCTCCGATTATAATAGTAGAAATTAAAATCATGGTATGCCTTGCTTGTGTAACCCTTTGCATTCAATGCATTGCCGAGTGCATACGGCTGATAGGTATCTGCCGACTTATAAAAACTCCACTCCGAAGAACAAGGATACTGTCCCAGACAATCCACAAATTCTCCGTCGATCGTGCTGTGATACCAGATCGGATTGTAGTAATTCTCAAATACGAATCCATCATTCATAATCTTGTAGAGTGTCGGTGTGCAATTTTCATAGATACCATATTTGCACAGACTCTCCGCGGTAATGCACACCACATTATACCCTTCGAACATGCCCGTATATTCGTTCTGCATCGTCGGCGTCTGCTGTGCGCAATAAGCGGCCAGATTCTTCAACTGCTCATCCTCCGTTGCCTGATATAGCTTCTTAAAATCAACTGCCGGATCAACCTGTTCCACATATACCGGTGCCGCATCCGTATCGGTTGCCACTGCTTCCATCGCATCACTTACCGTTGCCGTCACATCATCCGTCTGCATATCTGTATCATCCAACGTAAATGTCACGTCTTTCTTTCCACCTGTGATCATCGTCTGCGCATCCCGCACCGTCGTCACACACACGCCAAGCTTGTTCATCGAAAGCTCCAGCACGTACTGATTGTGGAACAACTGATATGGCGAATACATAGCGCGTCCCTGCACATTCAAAAAAAGGACGGAAACGACGCACAGGCAGATTGCACTTGCCACACTTATAAGCCTTATTTTCATCTTCGGCTTGTCAAACTTTATCAGGAATACGCGCAGCAAAATCAACGCGATCACCGGCAGTAAAAACAGCAAAATCCAACCAAGATTCTGACGGATCTTCTCAAACATCACGACCTTGAAATCCATCGCATTTCCGGCGCCGCCAACCGACACCAGACTTAAAAATGTTCCAAATATCCGGAAATAAATGAGCTGCACGATATCATACACGCAGAATACCGTAAGACCAACATACGCGATGATCTCATTTCCGATGCGTGGCAGCCATACAGTCAGTACCGCTAAGAAAAGTCCCAATGTGGCACCGAACAAAATCGGATAAATGCTCGTGCTCTCCAGCTTCTGGTAAATCGCCAGATGAAACAGCACTTCCAGATAGATGCCCGCGCCCGCAAAAAACGGAATGCGCCAATACGAAAATGCATGCTTTTCCTTCTTTAATTTTATTGTCTGAATCTGATCTTTCATCGTAATCCTCCAAATCCCACATGATCTTCATCATGCGCACGCATTTCATTATATATGATTTTTCCTTGTTTTTCACTATCTTTTATTTTATAATTTATTTTTAGTGTTTACGAAAAATAAGGAGGTAACCTATGGCTGAAGCATATTCAAATTTTGCTGCTGTCTACGATGCGCTCATGGACAACATTCCCTATGACGCATGGGTGGACTATCTGCACAGCCTGCTTGTGGAATATGATATTTCAAACGGCATTCTGGCAGAGCTTGGCTGTGGAACCGGAAATATAACCGAGCGTATGGCAGATTTCGGGTACGACATGATCGGTATCGACAACTCCCCTGCCATGCTGGATATTGCAAACGAAAAGCGGGAACAGAATCATTCTTCGTCGCTCTACCTGTGTCAGGATATGCGTGAGTTTGAGTTATACGGAACCGTTGCAGCCATTGTAAGTCTCTGCGACAGCGTCAATTATATTACCGAACCGGAAGAGCTTACGCATGTATTTTCGCTCGTCAATAACTACCTTGATCCGGACGGACTTTTCATCTTCGACTTCCATACCGAGCATTATTACCGGGATGTCGTAGCCGAAGCGACGATTGCCGAGGATCGGGATGATATCAGCTTTATCTGGGATAACTACTATGATGAAGAGGAAGCGGTCAACGAGCTTGCTTTAAGCCTGTTCGTAAAGGAGCCTTCGGATTCCGACGATAACCTGTTCCGCAAATATGAGGAATTGCATGTGCAAAAAGGGTACACACTAAAGCAGATGAAACAGATATTAGCCGATTCCGGTCTCACGCTGCTCGCCGCATATGATGCATTTACACATAATCCGGCAGACGAGAACTGTGAGCGGATATATATAATTGCAAAAGAAACGCGAAATGCAAATTCCAAGAAACAATATTTAGAGTAGTTTATATATTTTACATTCGTTTTATAGGAGGATGAATTTATGGCAGATACAATGATTCGTGGTATGGCAGCGAACAAGCAGGTTCGTTTCTTCGCCTGCAGCTCCACTGATACCGTAGAAAAAGCAAGAATTACACATCATACAAGCCCAGTTGTTACGAACGCACTCGGCAGACTGCTGACCGGCGGCTTACTGATGGGCGCAATGTGCAAAAATGATACCGACAAATTAACACTACGTATCCAGTGTCAGGGACCGATCTCCGGTATGCTTGTCACCGCCGATGCAAACGGACATGTCAAGGGCTACGTCAGCGAACCAGAGGTTATGCTTCCGGCAAACGATGTCGCAAAGGCTGTGGATCTCGGTGTCTTAAGCGTTATCAAGGATATCGGTCTGAAAGAGCCATATGTCGGCGATACCCATCTGGTAAGCGGAGAAATCGCAGAGGATCTGACCTACTATTTTGCAACGAGTGACCAGATTCCAAGCTCCGTCGCTTTGGGCGTGTTGTTTAACGATGATACATCCGTAGCAAATGCCGGCGGTTTTATCATCCAGTTAATGCCATTTGCTGAGGACGCATTGATTGATGAACTTGAAAAACGCCTGAAAGGATTTTCTTTCACTACACTGCTCAAGCAGGGCATGTCTGTGGAAGCTATCGTGCGGAAACTGTTCGAGGGATATGATGTGGAGCTGACGGATTCCATGCCATGTGCCTATGTCTGCGATTGCAGCAAGGAACGTGTCGAGCAGGCAGTTATCAGTCTTGGCAGAAAAGAGCTTGGTTCTATGATCGCTGACAACAAGCCGATTGAGGTTGTTTGCGACTTCTGTCACACGAAATATACATTTTCACCGGATGAGCTGTTGAATATCCTGAAAAATAAATAATACCATTACGCGAAACAATTTTTCTTCCACATGAATAAAACAGGGGATGCAAACCATGATATGCAATAATACAATAAACACCAACGCAAGGAGGTTGACGATATGGAACGAATCGATTTACATGTACATTCCAATGCGTCCGACGGTTCTCTGACACCGACGGAGGTTGCTGACGAAGCGATGCGGATGGGACTTTCAGCGATTGCCCTGACCGATCACGACACCGTCGATGGCGTGGCAGAAATCCTGGACTATACAAAGGACAAGCCTTTGGAGGTTGTACCGGGCATCGAACTGTCCTGCTACTATAACAACCGTGAAATTCATATTCTCGGCTTCTATATGGACTATGAAAACCCGGACCTTCAAAAGGAGCTTGCTGTATTAAAGGAAGCACGCGAGGGAAGAAACGAGAAAATGGTAGCGATGATGCAGGCAGATGGACTCCCGGTCACGATGGAGAAGCTGCTCCATGGCAACCCGGACAGCGTTATCACACGGGCACATTTCGCAAGAGTTCTGGTCGAGGAAGGTGTCTGCAAAGACAAGGATACCGCGTTCCGAAAATACATCGGCATCGGCTGTAAATATTATCTGCCGAAACCACAGGTTACCTGCGAGACAGCCATGCGCATCTTAACGACCTATGGCAAAGCGGCATTTCTGGCGCATCCTCTATTGTATCACCTTGGCTATGCGCAGATTGATGAATTATTAGCATATCTGAAGACACTCGGATTAAAAGGGCTTGAGGCATTCCACTCTTCCAACAACCGGTTTGAGAGTGAGAAGCTCCGCTCACTGGCTGCTAAATATGGGCTGGCTATTTCCGGTGGTTCGGATTTCCACGGGGTTGTGAAACCGAATATCCAGATGGGAATCGGGCGGGGGAATATGAATATTCCAAAAGAACTGCTGGATATAATTAAGACTTTGTAAGTCTATCTCCGCGAATGATATATACCATATAGAAAATAGCACAGAATGATTAAACACAGACTCGCTCTCGCTCACTTCCACACGCAGTGGTACTAAATTCGCAGATTATAATAATTGGTTATTTATCAATCATTGATCTGCTCATTAAGTACCAGCGTGTTCCAATGGTCTGTTTATTAATACATTCTGTGCTATTTTCTATAATCCATTATTTCCCGCGGAGATGAATATCCAGTTTAACTCTTATTACGATTTTAACTGTAATACACAATTAAATCTTTCACGTAATATCTTGCTGAGTTTCTTGTTGTTATTCTTTATTTCCCCGTCAACCAAAGATTCCTTACCTTGTGTCAGGTATCAATTAATTCTTACAGTTTCATAATTCCAAGTGTCTGCAGCAAAAGCAGGATCAGGAAGATTGGAGCGATTACCTTTACCATCGCGATGTAAAGCCGCTTTCTGCCCATCTTACAGCCACTCTTTTCTACTTCGTCAATCACGGTCTTCGGTTTGATGACCCATCCTACCAGAATACAGGTTGCAAGTGCTACAATCGGCATCAGGAGATTATTACTGATGTAATCCATGATATCTAAGATCTGTGCGGTTGAGCCATTTGGAAGCTTAAACTCGAAGTACAGCTTGTTATATCCAAGGCATACAATGATACCCACAACCAGAGCAAAGATACCTTCAATTGTGCCTGCTTTTGCTCTGCTTGCATGGAACGCATCCATGATACATGATACAACGGCCTCCATGACTGATACCGCACTTGTAAATGCGGCAAACAACACCATCGCAAAAAAGATTGTTCCGACTACATTTCCGGCAGTCCCCATCGCTGCAAATACCTTCGGCAGTGATACGAACATCAGACTCGGACCGGAGCTCATTCCTTCTGTTCCCATAAACACATATACCGCAGGAATAATCATCGCACCCGCAAGAAATGCAACAACGGTATCAAAAATCTCAATCTGATTGATTGACTTATTCAGATTTGCATCATCCTTTACATATGAACCATATGTAATCATAATTCCCATCGCAACGGACAGGCTGAAGAACAACTGCCCCAGTGCATCGATCAGAACCGTAAATAATTTACCGATCGTCAATCCTTTGAGATTCGGAACCACATACACTTTAAATCCCTGCAGACCTGTAACAACTTCGCCTGCATCATTTGTGTTTTTCAGCGTCAGTGAGAAAATTGCAATTCCAAAGATCATAACAAGCAGGATCGGCATGATGATCTTCGATGTGGACTCAATTCCCTTGTTGACACCGCGGAATACGATAAATGCGGATACTGCAAGGAAGATTACAAATGTGATAATTGGCTCCCACTGTGATGTGATAAATCCGGTAAAGAATCCATCCTGTGCTGCTTCGTTTCCATGTCCTGTCAAAAATACAAAGAAATATTTTACTACCCAGCCACCGATTGTACAGTAATACGGCATAATGATAACTGGAATAATACTTGCAATGGCTCCTAAAAAGCCCCATTTCTCCCGCAGTTTGTTATATGCTGTGAGCGGACTCTGTTTCGTCTTTCGCCCGATTGCAATTTCCGTAGTCAGCAGCGTGTAACCGAATGTCAATGCCAGAATGATGTAGACGACTAAGAATAATCCGCCTCCATCCTTGGCTGCCAGATACGGAAACCGCC
The DNA here is from genome assembly GCA_002404515.1 of Lachnospiraceae bacterium UBA4711. Classification (GTDB taxonomy): domain Bacteria; phylum Bacillota; class Clostridia; order Lachnospirales; family Lachnospiraceae; genus Coprococcus_C. Next base: position 19,600 of record DHJV01000067.1, read on the forward strand.
AGATATTTCCAAGACCAACCGCACTGCCTGCCGCCGCAAGTACGAATCCGATTGATCCACCAAACGAGTGTCTCTTCTTCTCTTCCATCCTTTTTCCCTCTCTTTTTCATTCCTGACCCACAATACATACATATTCCGAAAAATTCTGTATCATGCGTCTTGTCCGTTATATGCTGTTCATTCCCATTTATTTTCCCTACAAACAGCAGATACGAGTAATTCTATCATAGATTCATTTTGAAATCTATATAATTTTGATAAAAATAGCAAAAATGGGCAGATATATATGTGATACATACATCTGCCCCATTTTTATAAATCCGCCGTGTGTTTTATTTTACCTGATTTGCAGATTGAATTGTTCCTTTTTCGTAATCTACCGCATTCTGCAAGGTTGTCTGGCTGATTGCCGCAAGTGCCTCCCGCGTCAGAAATCCCTGATGGGATGTAATGATAACATTTGGGAATGACAGCAATCTGGCTGTGATGGAATGCTGCAACAGCTCGTCCTCCCGGTTCTCAAATACATTGTCGCCCTCTTCTTCATATACGTCCAGACCAACACCGAAGAATCTGCCCTGCCGGATCCCCTGTATCAGTTCCTCCGAATCGACCAATGCACCGCGGGATGTATTGACTAAGATCACATCGTCTTTCATCTGCTCAATTGTGTCCTTGTTGATCATATGATAGGTCTCGTCTGTGAGCGGGCAATGCAGAGATAAGAGGTCACTCTGCTTCAGCACATCTTCGAGTGACATATATTCTACAAAGTCCAGATCTTTATTCGGGTACATATCGTAGGCAATCACGCGCATACCAAATCCACGGCAGATCCGGCACATTGCCGCGCCGATCTTTCCGGTTCCGATGATACCCGCGGTCTTCCCATAGAAATTCACGCCAGTTAATCCAACTAAGCTGAAATTATTCTCCCGCACTTTGATGTAGCTTTTGTGCACGTGGCGGTTAACCGCAAGTGCCAATGTAATTGCGAGCTCCGCAACTGCTTCCGGAGAATACCCCGGCACACGGAGCACCGTAATGCCGAGTTCATTTGCCTTTTCCAAATCTATGTTATTAAATCCCGCGCAGCGAAGCAACACCAGTTTGATGTTTATTGCTGCAAGCTTCTCCAATACCGGTGCACTTAAATCTGAGTTTACGAATGCACAGATGGCATCACAGCCCTGTGCAAGGGATACGGTTTTTGGGGAAATATCGACTTCGTGATAGATGATCTCGATGTCCGGGAAATGGGCGAGTTCTTTCTCAAAGGATTCCACGTCGTAGGTTGCGGCATCATAAAATAGTATCTTCATAATATGTGTCTCCTTTCGTCGTTCTACTAATCAAATAGTTACGAATTCTACTATACTGACCGAGTTGTACATATTGTTTCATTCGTAATTATTTAATTGATACAATGAATCAAAAAGTACACACATATTATATCCAATTTTTCCTTGGTTATCACGTGTTTTGCGTGATTTGAGATATTTTATCAATCACATAACAAAAGGACAGAAGCATCATTATTGCTTGTGATACTTCTGTCCTCTTATCCTCACATTGATAATTGAATTTGCAATTACTGCAGCCGGATACTGATTTCGCCGGTTGAGAGGTTTTCGCGGGTGCCATCCTCGTACTCAACAAGCAGGTGGCACATATCGTCGATATCAAGGGCAGTTGCCTTGCGCTCGCCATCCCTTGTCACGACACGGATGCCTTTTCCAAGAACCAGACTGCGTTTCTTATATTCCGCAATGAATTCTTTCTTCGCAAAGTTTTTGTAGTAATAAAAATAGCGGTTGAGTGTCTCTGCCAGAATCTTATTCTTGATGTCGCCGCTTTGCTCCTGCAGGACAGATCCTGCGATGTTCTCCAGTTCCTTGCCGAATCCTTCCGTCGGCATATACAGATTGATTCCAATTCCAACGATCACATATTCAGGATCTAAGTTTTCCATCTGAAATGCTGCCTGCGTCAGGATGCCACATACCTTGTGCGAATCGATAAAGATGTCGTTTACCCATTTGATCTGTGGCTTCTTGTCCGTGTATTTCTCGATTGCTTCACAGACTGCCACAGCGGCGATCGTTGTGAGCAGCGTCACTTCCTGATTTGCAATCTGCGGCTTCAACAGGATGCTGAAATAGATTCCTGTATTTGCCGGTGACTTGAACGACCGTCCCAGTCTTCCGAGTCCGTTCGTCTGCTCCATCGCGGCAAGCACCAGACCTTCTTCCTCCTGCGTCCGCTCACGCAATGCAAGGTTCGTGGAATTGATGCAGCGGAACACTTCCAACCGCACCGGACACTCGACGTCCAGATACTTTGCTGTACCCTGTACGGACAATACATCCGTGTCCTCCGCCAGCTTGTAGCCTTTGTTGTTCACGCCCTCGATTGCAAATCCATCCTCCTGCAGTTTGCGGATTGCTTTCCACACTGCTGCCCGGCTGACAGATAGTTTCTTCGCAAGCTGCTCGCCAGATAAATAGGTGCCTCTGTTTTCTTCCAGTGTCTTTATAATTTCATCTCTGACTGCCATATTTTACACTCTCGATTCTTTGTTTTTCATGTCGCCTGACGGCTCCATGTGTGTTTTCGCAATATGCCGGCTTGTGCAGGCACAGCCGACGCAATGCTCATTATTTCACATTTACTGATCCCGATAGGAATTTATTTTTTGCAATATCAATATCTCTGAGTCTCTTCGGATAACTTACTCCGCAAGCTTCGTAATTCTCGTCGCATCATACTTGCCACTCCGGAGCATGTCAATCTCTTCCTTGTATGGTGGAAATGCTTTCTTCGCATCCGCAAGTGATTTCACATATGGTGTCTCCAGAATCTTCGGCACCTCTAAGAAATCCTTATGCCATACGATCTTATACAATGCATCAAATCCAATCGAACCAAGTCCGATATTCTCATGGCGATCCTTCGCCGCTCCGCGCGGATTCTTGCTGTCGTTGATATGGAACACGGCAATCTGGTCTTTACCGATAATCTTATCGAATTCTTCGATCACGCTGTCGAAATCATTTGCCACATCATACCCGGCATCGTTCGTATGACATGTATCAAAGCAGACGCGCAGCTTATCATTGTAGGTAACGCCATCGTAAATGCGTGCCAGTTCCTCAAAGCTTCTGCCTATCTCGCTGCCCTTTCCTGCCATTGTCTCAAGTGCGATATGCACCGGCGTATCTTGGGTAAGCACTTCATTTAACCCTTTTATAATGCTCGCGATACCGGCGTCGGCACCGGCATTTACATGAGAACCCGGATGCAGGACAAGCGTCTTGCTTCCCATTGCCGCGGTACGCTCGATCTCAGTCTTTAGGAAATCAACCGCCAGCTGGTAGATCTCCGGCTTCACAGTATTTGCCAGATTGATGATATATGGCGCATGTACCACAAACTCTGTGATATCATTTGCCCGCATCAGCTCCCACGCTTCTTCCACGCGCAGCTCCGACACGTCCTTTCGGCGCGTATTCTGCGGGGCTCCTGTATATAACATAAATGTATTTGCGTCATAAGAGAGTGCTTCCTTCACCGAGCCAAGCATCATCTCTTTGCCGCTCATTCCAACATGACTTCCGATTTTCATACCGTGTAAACTCCTTATTTATGTTTTGCTACCCGCCATTATAACATTGTTCCCCAGAAATATCCACCGGGGACGCTTCTTTTGTCACGATACCGGCATGACATTTATCTTTGTTAGGGCAGTTTGCACATGTATCTCTGTCAAATGATAATTTGAATTCATCAATGCTTGGTTTGTAACAACAGAAATTTGGAGTATTTCCGGCGGGACATTTTATAACTTTGCTTCGCTCGTCATTTAATTCAAATCTCGAAACATCCCTGCGGCTATTCTTAATTGCTAATGCTTTTTGTTTCCTTGGAGTAAGGTTATTAAAGCTGTCAAATAAAGAAATTTGTTCTACATCGTTTGTTTTGAAGGACATATGGCAAACCACCTTTGTTTATGATTTTACCAAAGATCTGACAAAAATGGATTATTATTAGGACGTTAACTTTTTCCTTTTGACCCCAGTATCATGACAAAAGAAGCGTCCCTACAGAACCTTGCTGCCATTAGCGGTCAGTTTGAATTTCGCTCCGAACAGCTCAGCGCCATGCCGACACATCTGCATGCGTCCAAGGAAAATATCGAAATACTCATACATCGTGCAGATTTTCTCATCAATTTTCAGCTCCAATGCAATCTGTCGTTTCTCCCGGTTGATCTTCAGATTCGTTTCGGTAACCGCGTAATTCACCCAATCGTGAATATCGTAGGTCGACTTATCCCGTGAACGCACACGGCTTCTGCGGACATCCGTCTTGTCCGCAATAATCATTGCCGCTGACACAATATCTACGGCACCGCCGGTCGACTCGTCATGATGCCCAATCGCGGAAACGATTGTTGCCCGATTGGATATCGGCATATCCATCCGCCGCAGGATGTCATTTGCAAGGAGCGCGCCATACTCCGCATGGTGCTCGCGATTGATTGCATTTCCAATATCATGCATGTATCCGGCAATCTTTGCCAGCTCAATCTCTGCACCGATATGTCCGAACTTCTCCAACAGATAGGCTGCCCGTTCTGCCACCAGCGTACAATGTGTCTTGGAATGTTCCGTATATCCAAGCGTGGCTAAGTTGGCATCGCCCTTTTTGATAAATTCGTTGATCTCTTTGTTCTTGATGATGTCTTTGTATAGTATCTGTGCCATTTTCTAAACCTTTCTTCCTATAAACGTTTCACCGCATCCATCGCGAGTACTGACCGCTCACATTCCTCTGCCGATAATGTGAGCTGCGCACAATACGGACTTCCCTGCATATATTTCGCCGCATAGCTCAGTCCATTGGTCCGTTCGTCCAGAAACGGCCGGTCTATCTGGCATGGATCTCCAAGCAATATGATTTTCGTGCCTTTTCCTGCCCGCGTGATGATGCCTCGCACCTGATTCGGCGTCATGTTCTGAGCCTCATCAATAATCAGATACGTCTTCGCAATCGAACGCCCACGGATAAAATTCAGCGCCTCAGTTTGAATAATTCCGCGCTCGAAGATCTCCTGAATCTTATCCGCCAATGCTTTCTCGTCCACATATCGTTCCTCTTCATCCGAATCAAGAATCTGCTCCAGATTGTCAATAACCGGACGCATCAACGGTGCAATCTTCTCCTGTTCGCTTCCCGGCAGAAATCCAATCTCATCGTCAAACTGTGCATTCGGTCGGCAGACAATGATCCGCCGGTATTCCCCGGTCAGATTGTTGAACACCTTTTCTAACCCAACCGCCAGCGAGTAAAATGTCTTCGCCGTACCTGCCATTCCCTTGATAATCACAAGTGGTATTTCATCCGCCGATGCCATCAATGCTTCCTGCATAAAATACTGCCCAACATTTCTCGGCTTGATGCCATACGGGTATGATTTCTTATAGGATAGCGGGTAGATCTTACCATTTTGCACCTTTCCAAGAATCGTTTTCTTATTCGACTGATCCGGTGTCAGGGTCACAAATTCATGCTCGATAAATTCCGGCTGTGTACGATTCCCTTCCGCGTCTGTCTGATACACCTCATCGCATGAGATTCCATGCTTCTTGAATTCCTTTACCTTATCCTCCGGGATATACGCATCTGTCCTGCCTGTATATTGCCGGTCATCCACCGTAATCTGCTCCGTAGTGAAATCCTCTGCCCGCACGCCAAGCATCTGCGCCTTGATCCGGAGCACCAGATCCTTCGTAACCAGAATCACCTGTGACTTCTTACACAGATCCTGTGACAATCCCTTGCACACCTTTAAAATCCGGTTGTCTGCTTTATCTTCCGGCATATCCTCCGGGAGTTCCACTGCCTTGTAATTCTTCTCGATGCGAAGCGTTCCTCCATCCGGCAGCGTCACACCTTGCAGCAGATCTCCCTGATTTCGGTACTGCTCCAACATGCGCACCACTTTTCTCGCATTAGATCCTTTCTCGCCCTCCGCTTTCTTCAATCCATCGAGTTCCTCTACCACAACAAGCGGAAGCACCACATCATTCTCTTCAAAGCATAAGAATGCATGTGGTGCCTGAATCAGGATATTGGTATCTATCACATATGTTTTCTTCATGTAAAAACCCCCATTTATTATGATTTACGGGAGGAAATTGTAAATATCCACCTACTCAATGTCCCATGTTGAATCTCAGTATCAATTACGTGCAGACGCGCTCTCGCTCACTTCCGCATGTAACGGTACTAAACTCACTGTTCCAGTAACAAGTTACTGTCCAGTTCGTCAAGTGCCGACATGCTCCAATGGTCTGCCCTAAAATTGATACTGAAATTCAACATCCCACACTATGGTTATGATATTCACAATGTCATCCTCATATTTTCATAATAAACAGGGGGTGTTAAATACGTTATCTCGCATATGTTAAATATGCGTAAATGCTGTTTTACTTATTCAGTTGTTCTTTGTCTTTGATGTAAGCGAGCAAGCCCTGACAGCCTGCCATAACATCTTCAAATGTCTGGTCAAAGTCGCCGGTATACCACGGATCAGCCACGTCACGCGCCTCACTTAACTTACGCGTCTTCTCATATTCCGCAAACGCCAACATCTTATAAATCTTTCCTTCCACATCACTGCCACCGGCAATCCGCGTCATGTTCCGTATATTCGCGCTATCCATTCCAATCAGATAATCATAATATGTATAATCCGCTCTTGTCATCTGTCTTGCCCGATGCGGAATCAACGGAATCTGTTCCTGTTGTAATTTTCGCTTTGTCCCATGATGTGGCGGATTCCCAATCTCCTCTGTACTCGTCGCTGCCGAATCAATTTCGAAATAGGAATCGAGATGGGACTGGCGGACGAGGTAGGTGAATACGCTCTGAGCCATGGTGGAACGACAGATGTTGCCGTGGCAGATGAATAAGACTTTTACTTTCATCCTAAAGTTCCTTATTTTAATCCATTTTTCAACATTTTCCTTTTAATTTTGCCTTGCCAAAATATGGTATTTTTAGACATATTTTTTATCATTTTGGTGTAGCAAATGGTGTAGTAAAAATACTACCATGCATACCAGTTTAACTACTAAAATATTTGTTCTAAGGTCTAAATTATTTATTATTACAAATTATTTTTCATGATTTCCATATAATTTTCCGGGAATCCAATCAACTTCAAATCAATATCATCTCTATACTCACTTATCACATTTTCCACGGTTTGAATCAAAGATTTTTTACTACTCTCATCTGGTAATCTTTTTAACAAGACAAGCGTATACGCAAATAATGAATTATTCTTTATTTCTGGATGTTTTCTCAAAAATGACGTTGTAAACTTTGCCGGGGGATTAAAATCTGTATTATACATTCTAGCCGCATGCGCACATTTGTTTCGTAAAACCGATAAACAATGAAGATGATTTTCTAATGTATCTCTTCCAACACCAACCATATGAGCAATAGCATCTTTTTCTGAATAATACATAGAGCTGTATAATTTAGACATATTAGAAAAAGACATTAATTCCACAATAACCCACAATGGCATTTTACTAGAATATTTCATTTTATGATGCTTCACAATCAGGCTATCTTTATAATAATTTTTCTCCCTGCTGAAATTTTCCATAACTTCCCTGTAGCCCTTTTTGTTATAGAAATTATTCTCATTATAATGCTGATCATACGGAGTCTCCGTACATTTAGCAATTGAAAATCCATATGCGATCTGCGTCCTATAATATACTTCTGCTTTTTCAATATACCGCCGGAATGTATCACGTAATATTTCATCCACTTTATATAGATGATATACCGTTTCAAATGTAGTTCCCACCATATAGTCACTACCAGAAGGGTCTTGTCTGAATTGTAAAGCATAACCCGTAAAACGATAATAATTTACTCTTTTCAAAATATCCTTTGCTTTTTCTCTGTCTGTGATAATCATACCATGGGCTGCTAACTTATCCAATTGTTCATCGAAAGTCAATGGTTTTTTCAAATCCATAAAATCTCTCCTTAAAGTAAAAAAGCTGAGCACAAGTCTCAGCTTGGTCCCCAATGTCAAAAAGACTTCGGGCAACTCTGTTACATATAGTATATTCACAAAGCAAAAAAATTGCAATAGTTTTTATTTTTTTCATCGATAAAAATCTATCACATTGAGTCTAAGTAGTCCATTACTACTAAAGATTTCTCCCAACCCGTTTGCCTTTATCCCAATTCCGCCCATGCGCCTTAGTAGTCTAAACCGTAGTAATTCCAAGGCTTTCCGCCATATTCTGCCCTGTGTTGCCCCAGTCTGCGAAGGTATGCATTATCATAAAACTGGAGTGCCATGGCAGATGAAAAGTATTTTTATCATAGTTTTTTTCTCCTTGTTTTGCCCCGGAATGCCCTGTTTTGCAAGGATTTCTGGTGATTTTGTGAAATGCTCTGAAATTACAGATTGTGGCAAATCAGAGCAAGATTGAGCAAGTTGATTTTATATTCATATTT
>DHJV01000111.1:0-63442 GCA_002404515.1 Lachnospiraceae bacterium UBA4711
CTACTTATTTGTTTCAAACTTATAATCTCCTTTTCAAGAAATGTAAAATTTGCAGATTTATATTTCTATGCGGTTGTTCACTGTGTTTCTAAAATCAAGTTCATTATATAGTTGCCTGGAATGAGCGTCAAATATATTTTCTGCAGTTACATAAGAAAATATCTCAATACCAGATAGTTTTGTTGTCAATCTGAACAGACGCGGCATAGATATGGTATAAGAGAACGTTTGCGGAGAAAAGATGGATATTTCAAGTTATGTAACGGTGCTGCCGATTGTGATTATCTGTTATCTGGTTGGAATCGGGTGTAAAGCGAGCAAGAAGATCAGTGATAAGGCGATTCCGGTGATTGTCGGCATCGTGGGAGGAATCGTTGCGGTGCCTGCCATGTATGTAATGAAGAGCTTCCCGGCAGACGATATTATTACGGCAATCTCAGTTGGAATTATGTCCGGATTTGCATCCACGGGGATTAATCAGGTGTATAAACAGAGCAAAAAAGAGGAGTGAAAACAGGCAAATAAACCAATTTTGACGGAATACGCACCAATTATGCATGAACGCGAAAAAACAAAAATTTATGTGCTATTATGTAAAAAATGACAAATTATTTATGTAAAAATAAATAGATTTGCGAAGGATAAAACATTTAGGAGAGAGTGTGCAATATGGTTGAAAATAATGTGGAGTCAGTAAGGGAAAATGACCGTTATTTGGAAGCAATTATCAATCGGAAAAAGAGGACAATCCCGATTGCTTCAATCGAATATGTAGAGAGCAGAGGACGAAAAATCGTCTTGCATCTGGGGTGTGGAGAGATGACATTTTATTCGAAGATTTCCGATATTGAGGAGAAACTGGTCAATAATGGATTTGTCCGTGTGCATCAGAGTTTTATGGTTCGCATGGCAGATATATCGAAAATAAGCCGTACAGCTATAAAGTGTGGGAAGATAGAGGTTCCAGTGAGCCGGAGGTATTATGGGGAGTTGAGGAAAATGGTTATGGAATAGATAGATAAAAAGAGATCCGTTATATACAGATCTCTTTTCGTTTTTAGGAAAAATGTTAATGAAGAGGAAAATTATGGTGCGAATGAAGAATAAAAAAGGAAAAGAGAATATTATTTTTGCGATTATAGGATTGATAGGGATTATTCTGGTAATTGTTGGTGTGGTTATATTGTGGGGAGGGAAGAGAAAAACTGACACATCAACATACGGAATTACAGAACTGACAAATTCTGAGATTACACAAGAAACAGAGACAGCAACTGTTACAGTAGAAATAGAAACAACAGAAGATATGACAACGGAAGGGGAGACAACGGAGGTTATAACAACAGAGATATTTGGACAGGAAATATCCAACTCGCAGTCTTCAAAAGAATTAGATAGGGATCAAACTTTGGTGGCAATCGAGAGATTCTGTAGGGAACAAAATCCTGATTTAAATAATATGAGTCAAGATGAGTATTCTTTTTATTGGGAACTGACATCAGAAACAGAACAGGAATATGTAGTCACATATCGCTCTTATACAGGAGCTTTTACATACTTCCATGTAAATCGAAGCACCGGAAATGTCACAACCATGGAATATGTACCAGGGATAACGGATGGAGAAGTTCCAGGAACAGAAGAATTTCAGATTTGGGATTATATTCAATAAGTATAAGAATGTGCAGGGGAAGGAGATGAAAATATGTCTGATAGATTATGCATGGGATGTATGGAAATTTATGACGATAAATATGATATTTGTCCGTATTGTGGTTATGAAGAAGGAACTCCGGCAAAAGAAGCAATTCATCTTGCACCAGGAACTGTGATTGAGAATAAATATATTGTTGGGCAGTCTATAGGAAATGGAGGATTTGGCGTTACCTATATTGGCTGGGATGCAGTGTTAAATCAGAAAATTGCAATCAAAGAATATCTTCCAAGTGAGTTTTCAACCAGAGCCATGGGCGTTTCAGATGTAACAATATTTACAGGACAAAAAGAGGAACAATTTTTAAGTGGTGTAAATAAATTTGTGGATGAGGCACGGAGACTGGCAAAGTTTAAGGGTGTTTCAGGAATCGTGGACATACATGATACATTTCAGGCGAATAATACTGCGTACATTATTATGGAGTATATTGATGGCGAGACACTGAAAGAAAGACTGGAGCGGGAAGGAAAAATCCCATATGAAGAAGCTTTAAAAATCATGAAGTCAGTCGTGGAAGCGTTGAAGGAAGTACATAAAGAGGGAATTTTACATCGAGATATATCGCCGGATAATATCATGATATCCAAAGATGGTGATGTAAAAATCATAGATTTTGGTGCAGCAAGATATGCAACGACAGGACACAGCCGCAGTTTGTCAGTTCTGGTGAAGCCAGGATATGCACCACAGGAGCAATACCGAAGCAGGGGCGATCAGGGAACATGGACGGATGTGTATGCCTGTGCGGCAACATTATATAAGATGATTACAGGTGTCACACCAGAAGATTCCATGGAGCGGGAATTGAAGGATACGCTTGTGGCACCGTCAAAGTTAGGGGTAAAAATACCAAAAGAATATAGAAAATGCAATCTTAAACGCAATGAATCTGCGAATTGAGGATCGGACGCAGACGGCAGAAGACTTTGAAAATGATTTATTTTCGGACAAGGATGTAAAACGGAAAAAGGTTTATATAAGGAAAATGGATATAGGCAAATGGCCATTATGGGTAAAAATTGCTTCAGGAATCGGAACAGCGGCGGTTGTTACATGTATTGTGTTGCTGTTGACGGGAGTAATTCGAGTCTCAGACATGTTCCATGGAGATAGCGGAAATCTCTCGGATGGATATGTGTACGCACCGAATATTATCAATACGGAGTTAGATGAGGCAGAGAAGAAGGTTTCAGAGGCGAAGCTCATCATGCAGATCACGGATAAGAAAAATGATTCCGTAATACCTGAAAATCTTGTGTTGACGCAAAATATTCCAGGCGGAGAAGTTGTGAAGGAAAAGACTGTCATGGCGATAGTCGTGAGTGCCGGAGAACAGGTTACATATATGCCGGACATCGAAGGATTGGAAAAAGATGCAGTTGTAGATTTGTTGATCAATATGGGATGGACGCAGGAGGATATCACGATAGAGGATAAAGAAAGTGATGTTGCACCTGGGTATGTAGCAGAGCTGGCAGTTGCAGACGGAAAAACCATTGCCTGTGGGGATGAAATTGCTGTTGGAACGAAAATGGTGATTTATATATCAACTGGTCGAAAAGATTACGACAATCAGAAACAGACTACGGTTCCGGATGTATGCAACAAAAGCTGGGGAGAAGCTATGCAATCACTTGCATCGTCTAAACTCTACATATATAAACTGGCGACAGAATACAGTGATACTGTTCCAAAAGGAAATATCATCAGTCAGAATCCAACGGCTAAAGAGACAATGACAGAAGGCGAAAAGGTTGGTGTTGTTGTCAGCCTTGGAAAACAGGAAGATGCAAAGATTCATGTACCAGATGTGCAGTATAAGAGCCGTGAACAGGCGATTGCAATCTTAGAGGTACAGGGACTTAAAGTGCAAACACAGGATGAAGAGAGTGACACGGTACAAAAGGATCATGTAATCAGACAGAGTGTAGAAGCAGGAACAGAGGTTGCAGGTGGAACAACGGTTATAATCTATATCAGTCTCGGAAATCCGGATGCTGTTTTGCAGTATGAGGGTACGACGGATGAGACAACAACGGAGAAAGGCAGTACGACGGAAAAGAAGGAGACAACCGAAAAACAGGATACGACAGAGCAGAACGATGACGCTGCCAATAAGGATGGAATTCCGAATGTTGTAGGTTTGCATTATTATGCTGCCAGAGATAAATTGTGGGACTGTGAACAGATAGATAATATATACGGTGGAAATATAGTGTTACTAAATGCTTACAAACCAGGAGTAGCAGATGGAATAGTATTTGCACAAAGTCCGGGATCACAGTTTAAAACGTATATTACTCAGCATTATAGTAGTGAATTTGCGAGTCCGTATCTTAATGACGACTGGTCAGATTGTTATATTTTATATGTGTCAGATAGTCGAGGTTGGACGTATTACCGATATCGGGATGTAATATCTTATGAAGAGACATCTTCAACAAACAATGTGCCACCGGATGGTTTTGAGTATTATAAAAGTGAAAATAGTGATACATACGGAGACTGGTCAGCATGGTCCGAATGGGGTGTCGATCCCGTGGCTGCGAGTGATGTATGTAATGTTGAACAGGATTCGTCAACAGGGACGATATTGTACCGTTATCAGACGAGAGAAAAGACAACGACTACAACATATTATTTTAGAAAACCGATATATGGCGAGTGGTCAAGTTGGAGTGAATCCCAATATTATCCAAGTGATACAAGGCAGGTAGAAGAACGATATGAAGAACATATGATACATCCAGCTTTGGGATTTTTTGCTTAGAATTACCAGAGATTTTGATTTGTGGAGAAAACCAGATATTGACGATGGAAGTCTCTGATGTCAGAGATACGATATTTAACAATATGAGACCGGTAAAGGGGAGAGCAGTTCATACCATATCATTTGAACCGGGCTCATGAGTGATTTTACGTTTACGGGGAGGAAGTATGCAGGTAACAATTTGTTATGGCAACCAGAATTTGGGAAGTTATGATCTGGAACAATTTCATAAAGAGGTAGTAAGCTTTGGCAGGCAGCCAGATAATGATATCGTGTTAAATTATGATTTCGTATCACGTGTACATGGTGTGTTTTATAAGGAAAATGGTATCTGGTATGTGCAGGATCTGAACAGTAGTAATGGTTTAATGAATAATAGTAAATTGTTAAAAAATCAAGAATTACAAGTGGGAGATATTTTGACAATTGATAGTAAAAGAAAGGAATATATACAAATTGTTGTGCAAGAAACAACAGATTCGGTTAATGACGAATCAATGCTTCGGTCAAAAATGTATAAATTAATCTGGAAAGTTGCAATTCTATTATTATTAATGGGTGGAGTTTTAGGAGTTGTTAGATATAGGAGCAAGAACGCAGATAGACAAAGTAGTGATCAATCTAATATTGAAGGTACAGAAGGGGAAGATAGCGTAGCTTCATTACCAGATACCGAAGAAGAACAAAATGGGGGAGAAGCGGAAGCGGACCATTATTTAAAAGTAAAAAGCGAATATTATGATTCTAATGATGAGTATACTGGAAAATGGATTTATGAATATGATTCAAATTATAATTTAAGTAGTATTAACTCTTATACAAAAGATGATCAATTAGAGGCTTCGGAAATATATGAATATGATTTGGATGGGAATACTACCTGTGAGAAATCTTGTACATATTATTCTGGTGAAACAGAAGAAACAGACACCATTTATATATATGAAAATAATAAAATGGTAAAATATTATGATCAAAAAATAGGTGGAGAGGATGTGGGATATCATGTTTTAGAATATGGAGATTCTCCGTATGCAATTAAGGAGACATATTATGATTCTATGGGAAATACTAATAGTTGGAATGAGTATGAATATGATGACAATGGAAATAATATAAAGGATATATATTGGGTCGAGGACGGAAAGCAAGGTTATAGGTTGTGTTCAGAGACAACGAAGAAATATGAAAAGAATCAACTTATAGAGACGGAGGAGAATGTATACGATAAAGATGGTACAGTATATGAAAACGAGAGACAAACATATGAATATGATGAATACGGAAATGTTATTGAAAATGTCATTTATAAAAATGGTGAGTTGTCCAGAAGCTTTAAATGGCAGTACATATATAACGAATTTGGATTAATAGAAACAAGAAGTTATTATGTAGATGATAAGCTTTCATGGGTTGAAAAAAATGAGTATTCACTAAAGTAAAAATATGTTTTTAGGGCACTGTTTATGAGGTAAGAGAGAAAAGATGGAGTCAATGTATTATCTGCAAACAGGAACAATCATACATGGAAGATATGTGATACAGACCGTTTTAGATGAAGATGGATATGAAATTATATATAGAGCATGGGACAACATGCTTCAGGAAGAAGTATGCATAAAGGAATATTATCCAGGAGGAGTCCGTATGTCGTGTAGATGAAAATAGTCAGGTACGTGTATATGCAGGCAGGCAAGGAAAGTATAAGCGAGGAATCGACCGTTTTTTATGGAAAGCAAGAAGATTGGCAAAACTTGATTCGGTAGAAAACATTGTTGAAGTGTATGATTATTTTGAAGAGAATAATACAGCATATATAGTCATGGAATATGTGCAAGGTAAAACTCTCAAGAGGTTTGTAAAAGAAAATGATGGGAAAATCAGTGAAGACGTGGCAATTCATATTGCATGTTCTGTTTTAATTGCATTACAACATGTACAAGATGTGGGAATTATACTCGGAGACATTAGTCCGGATCATATTTATATATGTGAAAATCTACAAGTTGAATTAATTGCCCTCGGTATATTAACACAGGAAATTATTGAAGAAAGAAGAGGAGGAGATGCGATTTTTTTGCCAGGTTTTGAACCTCCAGAACAGTATGCACACACAAATCGGCAGGGGGCGTGGACAGACGTCTACTCGGTTGGCGCGATCGCGTACTATATGCTAACAGGGATAATTCCTCCGTGTTGGTTAGACAGAATACAGATGGTAGAAATGTTGGATCCATTGGAAGAAATTGTCCCTTCAATTTCAAAGAATTTCAGCGATGCAATCATGAAAGCAATGAGTTTAAATACACGGGATCGATTCTCGTCAGCAAAGGATTTTTTGAAAGCGTTGTTAAACGGCGAGGAGTCCCAAATAAAGAAGAAAAAAGTGCGCAGAAAAAAAGCGTTTAAGTCGAAAATCAATCGGAATTGATCTATTTGATGGATTCCGATTGATTTTTTTGCCATAAAATACCAATTTTGACGAAGTTTGAGTCAATTCTGCATGGCGATAAAAAATGTGATTTTTTTGTGATACTATAATGAACGGACATTTTGAACCTGAAAAAGGAGAATGCTTGGAAATATGCAAATTGTTATTAAGTATGCAGATAAAAAAATAGAAAGTCACATTTTAGAACAGTTCAATAAAGAAGTTGTAAGCTTTGGAAGACAGCTGAACAATGATATTATACTTGATTTGGATTTTATATCGAGAATACATGGCGTATTTTTTATGGAAGACGGAACATGGCATGTACAGGATCTGGACAGTACGAATGGATTGCTTGTAAATGGAACCTATATTGACCAGCCATATGCGATCAAAGAGGGGGATTGCATTTGTATACAGAGAAAAGATGGGGAAGAAAGTATAAGCATATATATCAGCGAATCAGAGCAAGCGAAGCTGGATAAGGCCAGATCCCCTAAGAAGCTGGTTATTATTTTGAGTGTGATATGTGTATTGCTGGCAGCATTTATAGTTTCGTTGATTATTTACGCAACACACAGAGATTCGTCAGAGAAGGAAACGGCGACACCAACGGATGCTTCAACGGAGACAGAGGGAGCAACGGAAACAGAGGAACCAACAACTGTGACAACAACCGAGGCGGAAACTACGACGGAAGAAGTACAAGAAACAACGGAAGAAACAACAGAAGAAACGGTTACAACAGAAACCGTACAGAATGAGGTTTCGGAAACAGATTTCCCGGTAGAAAATAGTGTAGGCGGGTTGAGTTATTCGGAGGCGGCTAAGGATCAAGACCAGCATTTTTTCGTGGAACATAATGACTGCTATTATCCAATGACAAACAGCGAATGCTTTGATGAGAACATGGTATCGTTAAAAATCAGGTTTGTGGGAGAAAATTTTGAATATGCCCAAGTGCATGTCGGTGACAAAATTGTTGGATTTGATGGTATGCATGGATTTAAATCCATATCAATTATTAATAGTGAAGGATATTCTGTTCCTCAGGAATTCGTTACATATGATGATGGTACAGTAGAGTTTCACAAGAGCAGTTTTAATTCATCCTTATACTACGACAAGTGTTTTATTACGACGAATAAAATATTTAAAATTAATGATGAGGATGCAAATAGGATAACAGATTATGTAGAAATTGGAGATGGATGGCCTACATACAAATTTTTGTATTATGCAGAGCCAACGAATATTGAATTAACATATTATAAGAATTACGAGCAGGTAGTAAAAACAGTTTCTGTAGATAAGAAATGTTTTTTGTTGGGAGATAAGTATAAGGCTGATTACCAAGAGGCTCCAGAAGGGTATTTTTATTATGACACATCGAATCTTCCACTTGGGAAATATGTAATTAATGCGATGGCAGGCGTGCAGTTTGCTATTGAAGTAGTTGAATAAAAACTTGTTTTTAAACAGTGGAGTAACGTTTGATATGAAATCAATAGTAATTTATTATGGCAACCAAAAAAGCGAAAGCTATAATCTGGAACAATTTCAAAAGGAAGTCGTAAGCTTTGGAAGACAGCCGGACAATGATATTGTACTTGATTTGGATTTTGTATCGAGAATCCATGGTGTGTTTTATATGGAAGATGGCATATGGTATGTGCAGGATCTAAATAGTACGAATGGGATATTGGTGAATGGAAATCGCATAGAGCAATATGCGATTCAAGAGGGAGATTGCATTTGCATACAGGGAAAAGACAGTGAAGAATGTATAAGTATATATGTTGGAGGGGAAAAAGAAAACAAGTCAAAAAAGAAACTGGTTATTATTTTTAGTGTTGCGTGTGTACTGTTGGCAGGATTTATAGTTTCATTGATTGTTTATGCAATGCATAGAGATTCGTCAAAAAAGGATACTGCAACACCGACGGATGCTTCCACAGTGGATGAGACGGAAGTGGAGTCCGAAGAAACTACAACTGTGACAACCACAGAAGGGGAAACGACTACAGAAGAAATACCTGAAGATATTGGATTTTCTTATGGGAAGCTACAAAATACAACGTTTATTTTTTCTAGTGGAGCAGGTGCATGGGAGACCAATTTATCCGTTGATGCAGATGGGAATTTCTCAGGTATGTTTCATGATAGCGAGATGGGAGATACCGGAGAAGGATATCCAAGTGGATCAATCTATTTTAGTGAATTTTCCGGACGGTTTGGACAGTTAGAAAAGGTGGATGATTACATCTATGCAACGACGATAGAATCGTTAGAGTATGTAAATGAACCGGGAACGGAAGAGATAAAGGATGAAATGCGATACATGTATAGTGAAGCATACGGACTCGAAAATGCAGGTCGAATTTTGTTTTATCTTCCGGGAAGACCTTTGGACAGCTTCTCAGAGGAAGAACGGTCGTGGATGAATTTATATCTTATGAATAATTATGGTGGTAAGCTCCCGATGGTTTTACTTTGCAATGAGAATGAAGAGCAGGTTATGCAGGGAAATAGCAGTTTGACAGCGGAATATCAGCCATATATAGATGTGTTAGAAAGAGAGGCGGATAAAATTTCTGCATATACAACGGGATATGGGAATGCCTCAATATGTTATATAGATGTTACGGGAGATGAGAAACCGGAACTGTTGTTTATGACAGAAAATTCTGAAACTGGAGGTGGAGATTTAAATATTTACACAATTGAAAATGGTAAAGAAAAGCAAATCTGTTTCTTGGAAAACTTAAATATTCCAGTGGCTGGTGGAACAGAGTACTGTGTGTTTCGCAAAAAAGATGATTTTCGATTATATGCAATATCTGAAACCTACGATGGTAATGGCTCACGTTCTACTTTTTATCGCTTTGATTTAGCGGATAATGGTTCATTGGTTGCGGAGCAAGTAATGTGTTGGAATGATAGTGGAGAAGTGAGTTCGTATATGGACAATGGTATTTATGAAATAGTATGTACAATTGGTGAAAAACAAGTCACTTCAGAAGAATTCATGGAAAATGTAATTTTATTTGTCAAAGATATGGAAATGGTTGCCTTAAATACATATCGGGAGTTTGATTTAAGTCCATATATGCAACCGAGACCGACAAGTAGTATATTGCCAGCAATTTCAAAATCTGAGCATATTTATGTGGAAAGTTATGACGCAGAGTATGGTATATATAGAGGCGATTTAGTAGATTAAATTTGTCAAATATAACAATAAACTATATAAAATTTGCAATGACGATAGCTTAAAAATTTTGCCGCTTATTATGAATATAATTCAAACGTATGAAGGAGGTTTCAGATGATTACATATAAAATATATTCGGATATAGGAAAACGTGAAGTGAACGAAGATAGTGTTGGTGAACAGGAAAAGGACGGAAATTATTTGTTTGTTTTAGCGGATGGCCTGGGTGGACATGGACACGGAGAATGTGCATCAAATCTGGCTGTGACAACTTCTTCGGAAATGTTCCATGGGGAGTATTTTCAGGGGAAAAATGAAAAAGAATTTCTGGCACAATGCTTTGACTGTGCGCAGGATATTATCACGATGTCACAGAAGGAGACACGCGAATATGCAGATATGAAGACAACGATGGTGCTGCTTCTGATTTCGGGAAATCGTGCTTATTGGGGACATATAGGAGATTCCAGATTATATTATTTTAAGAAAAATAAGATGGTTACGCGGACGCTGGATCACAGTGTCCCACAAATGCTTGTCAGCACTGGAGAAATCAAAGAAAAGGATATTCGTGGACATGAGGATCGGAGCAGGTTGCTTCGGGTTGTGGGGAGTCCGTGGATGAATGGACATGCGTATGATATCTCGGAAGGGATAGATTTAAACAAGTCACAGGCTTTTTTACTTTGTTCGGATGGATTCTGGGAGCAGATCACGGAAAAAGAGATGATGCAGTGTCTGAAGAAGGCGGATACGGTAGATGCGTGGCTTGATCGCATGGTTGAGATAGTGAACGAGAACGGAAAAGGGTCGGATATGGACAACAATTCGGCGATTGCGGTATGGGTAGAGCCGGAGAATAAATAAAGAGGGGTAAAAGGTATGAATAAGAGAAATATATGCTTTAGCATTCTTATAACAGTGTTTTCGTTGATGGCAGTAATTACGATGTTTCTGCCATATTTCCGGATTGGAACAACGGAAGTCAACGAGGCATTTGATACAACCTTTGATGGAATTGCACAACTGGATTCTGTATTTGAAGATGGTGGTTCCGGAGATTTGCTGCCATCCAGATCAGGTGTGAAATTATTGAAGAATGTCATAGATATTCCGACGGATCAGACATACAACTACATTTCCGGCTTGAAGAGACTGGTTGTAAGTATGTTACTGGTTGCGTGGATAACAGCAGTTGCGGTGATTGTAATTGCATGGGTATTAAAGAAAAAAGCAAAATATATTGCCGGGATGACATTGTCTGCGGTTTCAATCGCAGCGTCGCTTACATTGTATATATCAGTTCCAGGTATCGCAAAGAATGCGTTGGTCGAGGCAATAGAGAAAAGTCTGTTTAATGATACTGGTATATATGAAAATTTGCTCGGCAGCTTTGTAAAGGAAACCGTCCTTTCATATATTGGAAGGTTCTGCAGACTATTATTGCAGCATTCGGTACAGATAGGATTCTGGCTCCTGATTGGCATGATGGGGGCAGTATTTATTGCATCTTTGGTCGGACTGATTCTGGAGTTTGTTCGGGGAAAAGTAGAATTGCCGTCAGCGGGAGAAGTTGCACAGGCTGTATCTGCAATGATATATGGAATTAAAGGAGAGTATGCGGGTGCAGAGGCAGCAGTGGGAGATGGAATTGTTATTGGGCGTGATCCGGCTGCGTGTCAGTTGGTTCTCAATAAGGATAGAGTGAGCCGTAGACATTGTAAGATTGCATATAATCCGGCGAACAATACATATGTGGTAACTGATTATTCCAGCAATGGAACTTATATATCCGGGAAAGCAATGCAGAAAAATCAACCGATAGAAATACCTGCCGGAACGATGATTCAATTGGGTAAAGATGGAGATATATTCCGTTTGGGGAAATAGATAAGAGGGATGAACTATGAAGAGAAGATGTCTGAATTGTATGAAAGAATTTGGAATACCGGAAGGACAAGAGCAGAATCATTTTGCTTGCCCCTTTTGCGGATATAGAGAGGGAACGCCGCCGAAGGAGATAACGTATTTGTATCCAGGAACGATTTTGCAGAATCGTTATATTATCGGAACCACTCTCGGAGCAGGTGGATTTGGAATTACATATAAGGCGTGGGATACAACGTTAGAGATGGTTGTTGCGATCAAAGAATATTATCCGGCAGGTATGGTACAGCGTGTGCCGGGTGATCCAAATCTGATCGTGTATGGAGGCAGACATCAGGAAGAGTTTTATTCCAACCTGGAGCGTTTCCTGGAGGAAGCGCGAAAGATGGCAATATTTGAAAAAAGTAAAAATATTGTCCATGTTGAAAATCATTTTGAAGCAAATAATACGGCGTATATCGTCATGGAATTTCTTGATGGAATTTCCGTAAAGGAATTTATGAAACAGGAAGGCGGTAAGCTGGATATTGAAACAGCGTTAGAGATTGCATTTGCAGTTTCAGAAGCATTGCAGGAAATTCACAATGCATCAATCCTGCATCGGGATATCAGTCCGGATAATGTATTTTTGTGTGAGGGAAACAAAGTTAAAGTCCTGGACTTTGGAGCTGCAAGATTATCGGATACAGAGAAGGAAGTGACACGTTCAATTATTTTGAAACCAGGATTTGCGCCACCGGAACAGTATCAGACAAAGAGTAAGCAGGGACCATGGACGGATATATATGCGCTGTCTGCGATGTTGTATTACTGCATAACCGGTGTCATGCCAGACGAGAGTACAAATCGAAAGATAGAGGATACGGTTGTTGCTCCGAAAGAATTAGATCCGTCAATACCGGATTATATCAGCGATACGATTATGCGTGGAATGGCAGTCAATGAGGCGCTGCGGTTTCAGAATATTGGTGAGTTTCAGAAAGCACTTTTAAAAGAAAAAAAGGTTGTTGACGATAAAACAGAGCTGAAAAAAAGAAAGAGAAGACGTGTGTTTACGATAGCAGCTGCGGTTCTTTTGCTGGCAGTCGGAGGGTTCGCGGCATGGCGTATCTATGACAGCAAGGATCCGGTTCTGAATCCGGCGACGATCACAGTCTGGGTTGCATATTCCGGAGATGAGGATGCGGATTCAGCGAAACAAATGATGGAAGAGATGTCGGATATGTTCCAAAGTGATCAGGCTGCCGTAACAGTTTCCGTAGAAGCAATTCCAGAGGAACAATATGCTGACAGACTGGAACAGGCAAAGGCAGATGGAACGATGCCAACAGTATATCAGGCGGAGTATGCATCAGAAGAGATACAGAATTCGGCTGCATCTGTAAAACCGGTTTATAACAGTATGGATAATCTGTCGGATTATTACTTCCTGAAATCATATAAAAAGAGGTTGATAGAGGAAAAAGAGGTTCCACTTGGGTTCAACATTCCGGTCGTGTATGTGCGCCGGTCGGATACGGTAGATGCATCTTCTTTTGAACTGAGTCGAATATCAGACATACAGGAATCACAGTATTATATGGATTCTGCATATGCAGATATGCTGATCAACACTTTGGGAGGTAGTTATCATTATGAAAATGGTCTGGTTATGGATAATGCCGCAAAGGAACTGATACAGGATGTAGTGAAACATACGAAAAGCAATATAAAACTTGAAAATAGTGAAAAGGCGATGGATGGGTTTGCGAATGGAACGGTTTCTTATTATCTGGCATCTGTGCGGGAATTGCAGACATTTAATAAAAATGTAGTTGGATTGTATGAGATGCGGCCGATTCAGTCAAATACCTTGTGTGGCCGATTCACGAATGCGTATAGCATCAGTGGAAGTGCCAGTAAAGATGAGATTGCGGCTGCCAGAGTCTGGCTTCGGTACATGCTGGAGGAGGGACCGCAGAAGACCTATCATCTGGTGCATCGACATGCGATACCACTGCAGAAAGATGCATACAGAGTATATGTGGATAATAACAGTAAGCTAAGTTTGATTGATGAATATTTAGATAATCTGAAATTCTATCCGGAGAATGAAAAAAAGCTTGAAACACTGACGGCGGATTTGTGGAAGCAGGTTGTGCTAAAGCGAACAAAAACCATTGACGAATGGTGTGAGGAACAAAAATAAAGGGAGATATCGATATGGCTGATAAGTTATGTATGGGTTGTATGGAAAACTATAATGATAAATATGATGTTTGCCCATATTGTGGTTATGTGGATGGAACAGCGCCGAAAGAAGCGTATCATCTTATACCGGGAACCATAATTGAAGGTAGATATATTGTGGGAAAGGTAATTGGAAATGGTGGGTTTGGTGTAACATATATAGGATATGATGCTGCGTTAAATCAGAAAATTGCCATTAAGGAATACCTACCGGGAGAGTTTTCAACCAGAGCTATGGGGTCACCGGATGTGACAGTTTTCTCTGGAGAGAAGGAAGAACAGTTTGCAAGTGGAATCATAAAGTTTGTTGAGGAAGCAAGACGGCTTGCGAAATTCAAACATACGCCGGGAATCGTGGATATCCACGATAGTTTTCAGGCGAATCATACGGCGTATATCATTATGGAATATATTGATGGAGAGACGTTGAAAGAAAAACTGGAACGGGAAGGTAGGATTCCGGTTGATGAAGCACTGAATATTATGATGCCAGTGATAGGGGCATTAAAAGAAGTGCACAAAGAGGGGATTTTACACCGGGATATTTCTCCGGATAATATCATGATCTCGAAGACTGGTGAAGTGAAGATCATTGATTTTGGTGCGGCACGATTTGCGACAACAACGCATAGTCGTAGTTTGTCTGTGCTTGTAAAGCCAGGGTATGCGCCGGAAGAACAGTATCGGAGCCGTGGGGATCAGGGAACATGGACGGATGTGTATGCCTGTGCGGCAACGTTGTATAAGATGATCACGGGTGTGACGCCGGAAGATGCGATGGAACGTCGCAACAAAGATACATTGCTTCCACCATCCAAACTGGGAGTTAAGATCCCGAAGAACAAAGAGAATGCGATTATGAATGCTTTGAATATTCGCATCGAGGATCGTACACAGACGGCAGATGATCTGGAAGCGGATTTGTTCGGTGACCAGGAAGTTAAGCGGAACAAGATTCATTTAAAGAAGATGGATATTGGTAAATGGCCAATCTGGCTGAAAATTATGTCGGGCATGGCGGCCGCTGCAGTGTGTGTATTTATTGTATTGCTGGTGACGGGCGTTATTAAGTTTGCAGATTTGTTCCATTCTAACCGGGGGCAGTTGGAAAATGGATATGTATATGCACCGGAAGTAGTAAACATTGCTTTGGCAGAGGCAGAAAAGACGGTCGGTGATGCTAATCTGATCACACAGATTACTGATAAGCAGCATTCCGATGAGATTGCAGAGGATATGGTGTTGCAGCAGAATATTCCATCTGGAACAGTTGTACAAGAAAAAACGGTAATGGAACTGGTAGTAAGTGCCGGATATGAGAAGGGATATATGCCAGATATTGTCGGATTATCCAAGGATGAAGTGATGAAATTGCTTTTGGATATGGGATGGGATGAGAGTGCAATAACTTTTGAAGATGTGGAAAGCGAAATTGCTCCTGGTTATGTTGCAAAACAGGATGTGGAAGAAGGAACAGCGGTTAAAATCGGTGAAAAGATAACGATTTATCTGTCAAAGGGTGTTGATGGATATGACACGAACAACAATACAAAAGTTCCCAATCTTGTAAAAGACAAATGGTCTGATGCACAGAGCAAGGTAAAGGAAGCAAAATTGTATTTGTATAAATCTGGAACGGATTATAGTAACACAGTTCCAAAAGGGTGCGTTATATCTCAGAATCCCGAAGCGGACACAGAGGTAGTTGAAGGATCGAAAGTAGGTGTGGTTATCAGTCTTGGAAAGCAAGAGGATGCAATGGTACATGTACCGGATGTCCAATATAAGAGCAAATCAGAGGCAATTGCATTGCTGCAGGCACAGGGACTTGAGGTGCAGACAAAGAATGAGGAAAGTGATTCTGTACAGAAAGATCATGTTATTCGTCAGAGTGTTGCAGCAGGAACAGAAGTGCAGGTTGGAACAACTGTGGTAATTTATATAAGTTTGGGAAATCCGAATGCAGTAATTACGTACGATCCAACGACAACACAGGCAAATGTGACAACTGAAAACAGCACAACGGAAAAAACAACAGCTTCAGCGGATAATAAACCTTCAGATTCTTCGGGAAAGACTACGACGCAGGTAACTACAACAGAGACAAAGCAGGAGGAAGAGGTAGTCGTGAATCCGGTTACAACGACGGAAGCTCCACCACAGCCAGATCCCGAAGCAGGAAAGATTAAGGTCCCAAATCTGGTAGGAAAAACAGAAGCAGAGGCAAGAAAGAGCCTTAGCGATAAAAAGCTTTCTGCAGGAGCAGTTACATATCAACATAAAGAGGGCGCCACAGATGGAACGGTGCTTTCACAGGGAATAGAGCCAGATACAAAAGTTGCAAAGGAAACAGTTGTTAATTTTGTTGTTTGTGATAATACAAAGGTTAAATATTATCGCTATAGAGATGTGAAATCTTATGATGAGAAAACATCAACTTCAAGTGAAACGCCTCCTGCTGGCTATGAATATGTAAGAAGTCAGAACAGTACAAGTTATGGAGATTGGGGTGGCTGGTCTGATTGGGGAAAGAATGCAGTGGGATCAAGTGATACTTGTGAGGTTCAAACAGAATCTGGAGCGGATTGTGGTTGGTATTATAATCCGCAGAATGGCACATTTAATGACAAAAATGTTAATGGAGTATGTACAAGACAAGAATACATTGCACCGTGGTCTTCGTTATCGCAAATGAATCCATTCCAGTGGGTTACAGGCGGAACCGAACGGTGGTGCTTAAATGGAGGTATTGTGTATCGACATGTTTCTGGTACGGGTGAATGGACGTGGTCAGGTACTATATATCGGTACAGACAAAGAAGCAAAACAGTTACGACTACTTATTATTTCCGAAAACCTGTTTATGGTTCGTGGAGTTCGTGGAGCACGAGTAAACCAGCATCGTTGTCGACGAGAGAGATAGAAACGTCGGAGGAATATAAATACTAAATGAATACAAGGAGATAAACACATGTTAAGAATTGGCATTTGTGATGATTCGCAACATGACAGAGATTTAATCCGTGAAACAGTTGGAAAGGCTCTTTTTGATTATGAAGAAATTGAGATTACAATCTTTACATCGGGAGATAAAGTTATCAAGTCAATAGAACAGGGGCAGTTTGATTGTGAATTGCTTTTGTTGGACATTATGATGGATCCTGTTAATGGCATGCAGGTTGCTGAATATATTCGTACAAATAAGGTAGATGTGGATATTATTTTCATTACACGGTCTACGCAATATGTATATCAGGGGTATATATATAAAGCTTTTTCCTATGTGCTAAAGGAACAAGCGGGTAAAGACATGAGTCGAGAAGTGCGGAGATATGTAGATGAATTGAATGCTTCTGAGGAGTGCCTGAATGTAATTTCAAAGGGGAAAGCCAGAAGAATTCCTATTAATGCCATTCATTATGTTGAAAGCAACGGACGGTTGTTATTGTTACACTTAGAAAAAGAAGACGTGCCATTTTATGCAAAAATGGCAGAGATTGAAGTCGTTTTGGGTGAACGAGGATTTATTCGGACTCATCAGAGTTTTATGGTTCGTAAAGCAGATATATGTAGCATGACGCGTGAACGGGTAAATTGTGGAACATATGCTGTACCAATCAGTAGACGTTATTATCAGGAAATTAGAGATCTTTTCGATGGAGAAAGGAAATAAGGAGAATGAAAATGCCAAATTCAAAAATCACAATAACCAGAAGTCTGGCTCTCAATCGGGAAAGCACAGGGGCAATTATTGGAATAAAAGGATATTTGTTAGGTAAGATTATTCGGTTAAAGCCAGATCAACGTGTGCTGCTTGGACGGGACGCGTCACAGTGCGACATTCTCTTGATGGGTGATATGGTAAGTCGTGTACATTGTTCAATCTATTTTGATTTGGGAAAAGGAAAGTATATTGTAAATGATTTATCAACCAATGGGATTCTTGTTGATCAAAAATATATGTTAAAGAAGAGACAGAATACGGAATTGCAACCGGGAAGCCAATTATTTATAGGCAGTGAAGACAATGTAATTTGCCTTGGATAATACAAAAATTACAGTAACCATGTCAAAACTTACGATGGTGATCAAAAAATCATAGTATGCGATATGATGATCTCAACACGAAATAAGAACCAATATGAGGGAGGTCATTCATATGAAGAAAAAGGGATTAAAAAGATTTATCAGCAAATGTCTGGCAGCGTGTCTGACAGTAACGATTATGGCAACTGGTGGGTTTGGAACAATGGTTTCCAAGGCTGGGCAGAGAGAAGATGTAGTAGCACTTGCAAAATCACAGGTTGGATATCATGAGAAGGCGTCCAATGCAAGTCTGGATGATTACACAGCCAACAGCGGTTCCGGTAATTACACGAAATATGCAAGAGACCTGGGGGTTAGAAATGGTCAGCCATGGTGTGCATATTTTGTATGGTGGGTGCTTCAGAGCAGTGGTGTGGATTCAAATGCATATCCAAGAACTGGATGGGTTCCAACGATTGCACAGTGGTTTAAAAATGCAGGATTATATCGGGCATCTGGAGGTTCATATATGCCTAATCCAGGAGACATTGTTTTGTTTGGAAGTGATTATAGTCATGTTGGAATGGTTGAATATGTATCACAGGGGTATGTACATTGTATAGAAGGAAATTCCAGTGATCGTGTACGACAGACATCTTACAATTTGTATACTTCCTCTTATATGAGAGGATTCGGAGCTGTTAACTACAGACCATCTGATTCAACAAAACCGACAGTCACAGATGTGAAGGTGACGGAGCAGACAGCAAATACTTATACCGTGCAATGTACTGTTACAGACGATGTAGCAGTTGCAAAGGTACAATTCCCGACATGGACAGAAAAAGATGATCAGGATGATATTCGTTGGGATACTGTTACACAGTCCGATAATGGCGTATATACATACACAGTGAATATTGCAGATCATGGTAATGAAGAGGGTGTTTATAACACACATATCTATGCATATGATACGAGTGGAAATGTATCTGATTGCCATACCGTACAGGTTACAATGGATAAGACAGCACCTTCATTTTCTGTAGTAGAGATTCGCGAGATCACAACAGAAGGGTTTAAGCTTCAGTTTGAGGCAAGCGATAATTTGACAGGAGTCCAGCATATTGGATGTCTTGCATATACAAATGGAAATGAATCATCCATTCCGGGAAAATGGTATGAGGATGGAAAGAATTTTGCAACTAATGTCGGTGGCGACAAATGGGAATATGAAGTTAAGATTGCGGATCACGACAACACACGGGGCAGCTATGATGTAAAGCTTTTAGCATATGATAAATGTAACAATGTGTGTGAGTATATTATCAAAGATATTGTAGTACCAGAGCCTGAAAATGTTGTGAGTGGATCTGTAGCAGGAGATATCGCAAATGATCCAACAATCTCAGAGACACCAGATTATAACACAGGTAATGAATGGAATCCGGAGGATGCAACATCCACAGATGGACAGCCGGAGGATACAACGACAGAAGTGCAGGAACCGGCACAGAATGATACAACTCCAGACGATACAACAGGAGATACCAATATTGTGATCGATACAAACATTAATGTAGAAAACAATTACACAACGATTACAAATAACTATATTTCCAATAACACATACATTCAAAACGGAGTTACTTATACAGCATCAGATATTCCGGTATTAGACAGTGTTTCGGTCGCAGATACTTATATTGCTCCAACATCTACACAGGTTGGAACAAATCCATCGCAGACAGTGGAGCAGCTTATGGACACCAATCCGGCACAGGCAGTTTCAGGAGCTTTGACACAATATGCAGGAAACTGTGCACAGTCTGCACAGGAGAATCCGTCGAACACGACAGAGGAGATTGAAGGAGAACAGGAACAAACAGAACTTGTAAATACATTGTCACAGTTGCAGGCAGAAGCCGGCGAGAAGACAAGTGTATCATATACAACAACGATTGATGGAAGAAAGGTGACATTTACAATTACCTTGAAATAAATTTCATATTACCACATGGGATTGTCTGGGTCAGGCAGTCCCATATGGTGGTTTTAGGGAAAGTGAGGAAATCCGGGTGTATGGGAATTATACGATGTGAGAAAGGGTTGCATTTTTACGATAATGTGAAATATGACAAATGCCCGTATTGTGAACAGCGGAAGCAGCAGATACAGAAGAATGCAAATATCATGCAGGAGCAGAAAACGGTTGCGGTACAGGCAGAGAAGCTTTCGGAATTGGAAGAATACATTTGCAGGCAGGAAGAAGAGAAGATAGAAGCCAATGATTATGGAAGGACAATCGGGTATTACTCGCCGGTACGGGGAAACGATTATGTGACCGGGTGGCTGGTATGCGTGAAAGGCCTGGAAAAAGGACGAGATTATCGTATTCACCACGGATTCAACAGACTTGGGCGAAGTATGGATATGGATGTTGTTTTTTCGGAAGACAAAAGCATTTCACGGGATACGCATTGTTCGGTTGTATACGATGGAAAATCTAATCATTTTTATATTGTTCCGGGAAAAGGAACACTTACATATGTGAATCAGAAATTATTAGATAAACAACAGGTATTACGAAGCGGAGATCGATTATATATAGGAGACAGCATATTTGAGTTTGTAGCATATTGCAGGGAAGGACATACATGGGAGGAAGAAGAATGAAAAATATATGGAAAAAACTGGTTTTAACTGCATCACTACTGTGCCTGCTTATCACTTCGACGATGGAGCTTGGAAGCAGTCGGGGTGTGAAAGCGAAGACGAGTGGAGTAGAGGTGGCTCCGACAACTACTGCTTCACAGGACACTACACAACAGGGCATAACGACAGCAGAACAAAAACCGGCGACAACGGAGCAAGAAGTAACAACAACAGAAAAAACAACCATAGAAAAGACCACAGAAGAGGTAACCACCGAAAAGAAAACGGAAGAAGTAACTACCGAAAAGACTACGACAGAAAAAAGCACAGAACAGACGACAGAGAAGAAAACAGAAACGACGACACAGGCAGTGCAGCAGGGAACAGGCAGCACGCAGGAAGTAACCAGTGAGCAGGAAACAACGGAAGCAGATCCATATAAAGACTATACACAGATCCATATGGAAACGGATTCAGAAAACCGGGTAGAGCAGGTACAGGGAAATCTTCCTACGATTTGGATGGTATTTTATTATAACGGAAAAAACGGAGCACTTCAGGCAACCGATCCACATAACGTCAGCATGCACTTCAATGGAAACGAATGGACGGCATCCGAACTGTCTCAGTGGAAAAAGACTGGATATGGAATCCATTATTATGTGTTATTGGATACATCAGGATCTGTGAAGGGATATTTCGCAGAACTGATTGATGCAATCAATGGACTGGCTCTGAAGATGGAAGAAGCAGATACACTCACTGTTTATACGGTTGGAAATGCGTCCGATACATTAACACCTGTAATTGCAGATGCAACAGCAGATCAGACAGCGGAAATAAAAGAAAAACTGGATGCATTGTCTGCAAATGATGAAAGAACCTATTTGAATGATGGTATTGTGAATCTGGTAAAACAGATTCAGACGAAAAATCAGAGTATAGAAGGAGACAGTTTTACCGGCAGAGATATTATTTTTGTGCTGTCGGATGGTGAGAATGATTCGAACACCGGAAAGACAAGTGAAGAAGTGAAAAGTGCATTGAAGGATGCGAATATCCCGGTTTATGCGTTTATGAACAAAAATGCGCAGGCAACGAATGGGAATGCCTTGGAAGGAATTGCAGCATCAAGCAGTGGCGAAGGTATTTACGTTGAGGACAATGATTTTTCAAACAGCGTGGAAACGAAAATCAATGAGTTACAGGATGCATGGATTGCAACCTTTACCAATACAGATGCACAGGAGGGCATAGGTTATACGATCGGTCTGAAACTTATTTTGGAGGATAGTCAGGAAATCTGGAATTATGCAGAAAAGGCGGTTGTATTTAATAAGGCACAGCCGGATTTAGAGCCACCACAGGTCGTTTCCGTTGTCCGTTCCGGAGATAATAGTATTGATATCAAATTCAGCGAGTTTGTCCTTGAGGCAGATTCCGTGGAGGCGTACAGAATCGTGGAAGACGGCGTGGCAACGGACAGTTCGTCAAGCGGGGGACAGGCAGCAAAGCTGCAATGTGTCAGCGTGTCGGAGACGGGAGCTCATACAGATTGTACATATCGACTTACCATGAATGACACGATTTATAAGGGCGATTATTGTATTTATTTTTCCGGTATAACGGATTTGCAGGGAAATGCGCTTGCGGGCGAATACCATGTGAGTCTTACAGATGCACCGGAAAAACAGGTGGAAAAGGAAAGCTTTTTCAAGCAATTCTGGTGGATCTTCCTGGTAGTATTTTTAATTATACTGGTTGCAATATTGCTGGTTGTTTTCCATGTGATTAAGAAAAACAAGGGAATTGTAGTTGTAGATGATAAGGCTGTTTTTGCAGAAAATACAGACGTGAAGCAGCATATTATTCTGGAGCAGCAAAAAAGTGGACAGCCAATTAGTTTGTATTTGTATTCGAATGGAAAAATGATAAAGAGAGTAGATGCTGGTGTGCAGGGAAGCATTATCATTGGACGTTCGGATCTGTGTGACATTTTTATTGATGATGTTATGATGTCCAGACAGCATTTTGCAATCGAATATGATGGTGAGAGTTTTTATATTCAGGATCTGGATACAACCAATGGAACTATGTTGAATGGTGTGAAGATGACACATAAACGAAGATTGGAGAAAAACGATCGTATCACGGCAGGATCGTTGGATATCGTTGTAAGGTGGTAGGAGATATGACAGATTCAACAGTCGAATTAAAAAGTCAGCTGTGTCTGAATGGAAAATACATAATACAGCATACACTTGGCGTTGGAGGATTCGGAATTACATATGCGGCGTATGATATGGAGGCAAAACGAAACTGCGCTGTGAAGGAACTGTTTCCACAGGGAATCGTAATGAGAACGATGGATGGAATGAACGTAGCGGTTGTATCGTCCGATAAGCAGGAGACGTTTGAGCATAGTAAGGAACGTTTTTTAGAAGAAGCAGAAATCCTTCAAAGTCTGAATCCAGTCAAGGAAGTAGTTTCGGTATATGACTTTTTCATGGAGAATGGAACGTGCTATTTCGTTATGGAATATCTGGAAGGGGTGACCTTGCGTAAGCTTGTGAAGATGTCCGGAAATGGCCTTCCATATGATGTTGTGATGGACACAGTGAGGAAGCTGGGACATGCACTGGTTATCGTGCATCAGCATAATTTCTTTCACAGAGATATCAGCCCGGACAACATTATCGTGACAGGAAATGGAGAGGTAAAGCTGATTGATTTTGGAAATGCCAAGACGCTTTCACAGGACGCAAATCAGAAATTATCCGTAGTATTAAAGCCAGGGTTTGCACCGCTGGAACAATATTCATTGCATGGAAAGCAGGGTACATATACCGATGTCTATTCTCTGGCGTGTACAATTTATTATATGATGACAGCCAAGAAGATACCGGATGCACTGGATCGTACAAAGGGAAAGACCTATCAGAAATTAAAGGAATTCGGATATCCGGCATTTGTCTCCGATACGATAGATAAAGCACTTGCGATTAAGTACACAGAACGTATACAGACGGTAAGTACTTTTTTGAAATGTCTGGGGTTGGCAGATGATCAAAATATTCCGAAGGATCAGAAGGCATGGCTGACAAAGTATGTGCACAAAGTCCCGGAACCTCAGCCGTCCGCTGCGAAAAGATATATACAGATTCTTCAGGTAGGAAAAGCAGAAGTAAAATACGATCTTCCGGACAATAAGGGAATCACAATAGGGAGAGTTGCACAGTTTTGCGATATTGCGGTTGAGGGCGATCCGCATATAAGCAAAAAGCATTGTGAAGTGATATATGATGCAAAGGGAAGAAGATTTTTAGTGTTAGATCAGTCATCCAATGGATTATATATTAATGGACAAAAACTTCCACATGGTCAGCCGGTAATGATAAAACCAGGGCAACTGATTATGCTTGGCAGTAATAGCAGTGGATTTAAGGTAGGTGAAAAGGTATGACAGAAGAGGCTAGAAAGCAGAGAGATGTGACAACCGTCCGTTTTGAGAGAGATGTAGATATTGACAGCTTATTGGAGGCTTCGAATGCGTTGCATATAAATATGGGGATATCCAGTATTTTAGGAACGAGGAAAAATCAACAGGATACCGTGTTTGGAGCGGTAGATGGAAATCGTGCGATTGCAGTTGTCTGTGATGGTATGGGAGGTATGAATGGTGGTGAACTCGCAAGTCAGACAGCGGCAACTATTCTGATTGATGATTATTACAACACGACGATCACAGATATGCGCGAGTTCTTTCAAAAAGAAGCGAAGAAGATGGATCAGGCAGTCAATAATCTGAAAAATGAAGATGGAAGACCACTGAATGGAGGAACGACTGTCGTTGCGGTTGTGATTGAAAACAATCAAATGTATTTTTTGTCGGTAGGAGACAGCAAAATATATATACTGCGTGACAATGAAATCCTTGCAGTAAACCGGGAGCATAATTATCGGTTGAGTCTGGATGAGAAACTGAAAAAAGGGCAGATTACAAAGGAGCAATATATCGCAGAAGAAGATCAGGCAGAGGCACTGATCAGTTATCTGGGTATGGGAAATGTATCCCTGATGGATATTAACAACGAACCATTTATACTGCAGGAAAATGATATTGTTTTGCTTTGCAGTGATGGATTATATAAGCGATTGCCAGATAAGGATATCATGCAGATTATTCAGCTTGAGGAACCGGATATGAATCGTGCAGCACGCAGATTGACAGATGTAGTTATGATGCGCACACGAAAAAATCAGGATAATACATCGCTGGTGCTGATGCAATATAGCAGACACTAGGATGATATCATAAATTATTAGGAGGATAAAAGGATGAATTTAAAGAGATGTAGCAATGGACATTTTTATGATGTGGATAAGTACGCAACCTGTCCACATTGTGCAGGTGCAAGCGGGGTTGATGACAGTATGGCAAGTACAGTTGCATATGGAGCGTCAGATGCAACGGTTGGGTATACGGTTCCTGATAATCAGGGAGCAACGCTTGGTAGTACGGTTGCTTATGATGGAAATGCAGGAAATATGGGAATCTCATTGATGAGTGAGCAGAGCATTCCTACAACACCAAACAATGGCGCAACAAAAGCAGGAAGTCTGGAGGGCTGGCTGAAGGATCATTCACAGGATACAACTTCTGGCTGGAATGCCCCGGATGAGGATGATCAAAAGACACAGAGACATTCTTCTCTGGACAGCAATGTAGAACCGGTTGTTGGCTGGCTGGTTTGCTTGAATGGTGAAGATGCAGGTAAGAGCTTTACGTTGAAGTCTGGAAGAAACTTTATTGGACGAGGTGCAGACATGGATGTTGTTTTGTCTGGCGACATGAGCGTATCCAGAGAAAAGCATGCAATCATTTTGTATGAGCCAAAGAAACGTGTATTCCTGGCACAGCCGGGAGAGTCCAAGGAATTGTTCTATGTGAATGATGAAGTTGTATTAAATGTTACAAGTCTGAATGCATATGACAAGATTGCAATTGGAAATACCGAATTATATTTTGTTCCGTTCTGCGGAGAGGTATTTGCATGGGAGGACTTGGGTAAGGTAAATGAGTAGTGGATTTTATCAGAACCTATGTGTAACTGTATTTGATGGAGAAAGACCCAGCTATGAGGTGCGGCTTGCAAGCGTAGGGAAGGATGTAATCAGTTTTGGAAGGCAGTCAGATTGTGATATTGTGCTGACTTCGGAGTATGCATCGCGTATCCATGGATGTATTTATATGCAGGATGGAAAATGCTATATCGAAGATATGAACAGTACAAACGGGCTGTTATATCATGGAAAACGAGCAAAACGCGTGCATGTGACAGACGGGGATTACATTCGGATTATTGCGCAGAAAAAGGATGCAGCAAAAGGGGTATTGTTTGTTTTTTCGGTTCAAAAACAGGAACAAAAATGGGTAAAATATGATCTTTCACAACTTGCATCGAAAGAACGTATTACCCTGGGACGAGATGAGACGAATGATATCTGTCTGAAACATGTGAGTATTTCGCATAAACATGCGGAAGTGATGAGATACGGATCAGACTTTATTCTTCGGGATTTAAACAGCACAAATGGTGTATATGTCAATGGGAAGAAAATACATGATAAAGTAAAGCTCCGGGATAAAGATTTTATTTTGATCTCTCATACGAGAATCATTTATGCAAATGGGACACTTTCCTATGTCTGTGCAAGAAATGGAATTTCTGTACAGGTCAGGAACGTGCAGAAACGTGTTGGAAAACATAAGGATATTACCATTTGTGATCATGTAAATTTGAGGATTGCGCCGGGAGAACTGGTTGCAATTATTGGTGGTTCCGGTGCCGGGAAATCAACATTGATGAATTGTATCAGTGGCTATAGTAAACCGACAGCAGGAGAGGTACTTGTAAATGAAGTTGGACTGTATCAGAATTTCGATATGCTGAAGCATATTATTGGCTATGTTCCGCAACAGGATATTGTATACGATAATCTGACGGTATATTCCATGCTATATTATTCTGCAAAACTTCGCTTGCCAAAGGATGTAAAGGACGAGGAACTGCATGCAATCGTGGATAAAGTGATTGATACAGTGGAACTGACAGAACGCAAGGACACGTTTGTACGAAATCTTTCTGGTGGACAACGTAAGCGGGCAAGTATTGCTGTGGAGTTATTGACCGATCCAAAGCTGTTCTTCCTGGATGAACCGGCTTCCGGGCTGGATCCTGGAACGGAGCGGAGTCTGATTCGGACATTGAAGGGAATGACAGTTTCAGGTAAGACAGTTATTCTGGTTACACACAGTACTTTGAATCTGGATATGTATGACAAAATTGTATTTATGGGAACTGGTGGAAAATTGTGCTTTAGCGGAACATATCAGGAGGCATTGGCGTTTTTTCAGACAGAAGATATTGTTGATGTGTACGAGATGATCAGTAAACATGCTAGTTTCTGGCAAAAGCGGTATACTGAAAAGGTGAATGCGCAGAACATGTCTGGGGATAGTTCAAACAGTGAGAAAATTAGAAAATCATCAAAAAAGGGGGTTGTCAGACAGTTTGGTGTTTTAAGTGCAAGATATATAAAATTGATGTTAAACGACAGACAACGTATGATATTGCTGTTGTTACAGGCCCCGTTACTGGCATATCTGATCACACTTGTCGCAAATGGAAAGGAATTTGAACAGTATGAAGTTACGAAGAGTTTATTGTTTGCGCTTTCCTGTTGTGGTTTCTGGATTGGAATTTTAAGTTCCATTCAGGAGATTTGTAAAGAACGCAATATTTTGAAGCGGGAATATATGACGGGATTAAATTTGTGCAGTTATATTCTCAGCAAGGTAGTAGTATTGGGACTTTTATGTCTGATCCAGACATTATTGATCGTGACAACATTTACTGCTTTGTTGAAATATCCCGGGGAGGGAATCTGCATGCCCGCATATCTGGAATATTGTATGACGACATGGGGAACGGCTATGGCAGCGGCTGCTATAGGACTGTTTGTGTCGTCGCTGTTCTCAAATGCGGATCGGGCGATGACCGTGGCTCCAATTCTTCTTATGCCACAAATTCTGTTTTCTGGAGTCATCTTTAATCTGGAGGATGCTACGGAAGTTGTATCGTATTTGACTGTGTGTCGATGGTCGATGGAAGGATATGGCTCAACGGCAAATCTGAATGATTTGAAGTTAAAGATGCAGGATCAGGGGTTTGAAATTGTACATAAGGCAGAGGATTTCTTTACACATAATCTGCAGCATATACTAACAGTCTGGGGAATCCTGTTATTGTTTATCGTAGGATTTTCTATTGCGTCAGGTCTTGTATTACGAAGACTGAGAAAAGTTTAGGCAGGAGACACGGAGAGGAGACGAATATGGATATTATAGTAGTTGATCCAAATGGAAATCAGAGAAAATATAATATTGAAGCTTTTCAAAAAGAAGTTGTAAGCTTTGGACGGCAGCCAGATAATGATATTGTTTTTAATTATGATTTTGTGTCGCGTGTGCATGGTGTGATATATCGTGAGGGAATACAGTATTATATAGAAGATATGAACAGTACAAATGGAATCTATGTAAATGGAAGCAGGACGAAGCGGGCAAAATTGAACATGGGAGATAGCATAGTGCTCGCACGTTCTTTAAAAGATGAAAGCCGGATTCAGATGTCGGTGGGTGACAATGTGGTAGTGCAACAAACATATGTACAACCATATCAGCAACCAGTTTATACAAATGGAAGCGGTGCATATGGAAATATTGTGCAGCAACAGCCGATGGCTTGGTATAAATTTATTATTTACTTTCAACTGTTTTTTGCCGCATTTTTTAGTGGAATGCTTGCGTTTATGGCATTTTCTACTGTTTCAAATATGAAAGATACAAGACCTAATATGCAATATTTGGAATGGGCAGATGATTTGCTTGATTCTAGCTATTCGGACAGTATTGATTCTATTATAATACAGTATGTAATTCTAGGAGTATTGGCGGCAGTTACAGCAGTTATTTGCATAGTGGTACGAAATGAGTTGGCAGAATTTAAAGCCAGCGGTCCAAGAAATTATTATTTGGTTAATTTTATGATTGCAGCATGTTTATGCTTGTATGGTGCAATTGTATTTCAGCTTGCTTTTATCGAGCAAAATACATATATGTGGATTGAAAATGGTGGAGATGCAATGAGTGATGATGTGAAAGGTGCAATTTCGCTCTGTAGTGGAGTGATTATGGCAATAACAGGATCTTATGTAGTGTTGAATAAATTGTATTTTGAGAGAAGAAAACATTTATTTACAAGGTAGATAAAAAGAGGAATGCATAGACATGAATATCAAAAAGTGTGAGCGAGGACATTTTTATAATGGGGACAAATATCAAACGTGTCCCCATTGCAAGGAAACAGAGACGGTAAAAGATATCCATCAAAATGAGGAGACAAAACCGGTACATGGTTATCAGATTGATGAAAATATGCCGGAAACAATCGCATATGGAAGAAATGCAACAGTGGGTGATACGGTTGCATATACATCAAGCGATGCGGGCATGAAAGGCGAGTTTTTATATCAGAACGAGGATATGGCTCCTCAAAAACAGCAGCCAGTTGTACAGCAGGAGCATGTCCAGAATTTACTTCCGGTAGGATGGCTGGTGGCAGTATCCGGATTGGAATACGGGAAACAATATCCGATATTTACCTGTGACAATTTTATTGGAAGTAGTGCAGAAAATACTATTTGTATACAGGGAGACGCATATGTTTTGCCAGAACACCATTGCACACTGTCGTTTGATATAATGCAGCAGAAGATTGTTTTGAACTTGGAAAGCTCAACTGGGGAAATCAATGTAAACGATGTGCGTGTAATGGAGAGCTGTTATTTGAATCATAAGGATAAAATCCAAATAGGTGGTTCTGTATACATGTTGATTGAGTTGTGCAGAGATGGGTTTTCCTGGTGGAACACTTTGCCTGTACAGGAGCAAAAAAAGACGGATCAGATTAATGATATTGACCTTGCCTTTTCGGAAGAACAGAGTACAGGCATGAATTTAAATATGGAGGATATTCGGGCCAAGATGCGGGTACGACATTCTGTGGCATTTGCTCCACAGAAGATGCCAATATTGGCAGAGAGTAATATGCAGGATGTCGCTTCAATGAGGGCTGGAGAGACAAGCGTTCTTATGGGGGATGGTATGATGGATATGTCTGATCTTCAGGAGACAAACGTTCTGGCAGCGTCTACATGGAGATGTGCGATGTGTAATGGATTAAATTCGGAATTCGCAAAAGTCTGTATGATATGTGGAGCAAAGAGGGTTTAGATGAAATATCCATCTAGTTATTTTCCTGCATTTACGTTATAATAAAGATAATTTTCAAATGAATAACATAACCGAGGTTAAATTATGAATATCAGAAAATGTGAAAATGGTCATTATTATAACGGAGACAGATACAAAATCTGCCCATATTGTGAGGAAGCGAATCTCCTGAAAAATCCAGACACTGTGAAGCAGGAGAATGTAAAAAAGGAAAAGGCAGATAAGAAGAAAGAACCGAAGGTTCGTCCGGTTAAGAAAAAATATGTGGAGAAGGATATCCGCCAGGATTATCGGAAATTGACAGAACTTCTGATTGAATGGAACATGTCAATTACCACGATGGAGAGTGCAACTGCTGGGCAGATTGCGTCTCTGATTACGGATACGGAAGGGGCATCTGCCATCTTCAAAGGTGCAAGCATCACATATAGCAATGAGACGAAGATTATGCAGGGTGTGTCCGCAGAGGTGATTCATAAGTATACGGTGTATTCAAAGGAGACAGCGGAGGCGATGGCGACCGCCTGCGCCAACATGTATGGTGCGGACATCGGAATTGGAGTCACCGGAACGATGGGAAATACAGATCCGGACAATGTGGATGCATCAGTTCCGGGACAGGTTTATTTTGCGATAAGCCTGAAAGGTACTGTCCGGTCCTATGTTGTCGAGATTCCACAGCAGCCAAGTAGGTTGATGTACAAACTGGCGGTGGCAAAGGAAGTCTATGATGTATTGATGAGATTGTTTGAGTAAAAAGAAAGACATGATATACACCTCAAAATGTATATCATGTCTTTTTGGATTATTTAGAATTAAGAAGTGCTTGCATTTGCGCAAGCTCCTTTTTCAGAGATGCAATTTCAGAATCTCTGTTATCGAGTTCGTGTTGTTTTTCTTGTAATTCCTGTTTAGCATCTTGCAATTTATGTTGCTCTTGTTGTAATTCCTGTTTAGCATCTTGCAATTTATGTTGCTCTTGTTGCAATTCCAGCTGCTTGTCCTGGAGTTCCAGTTGTTTTTCGTGTAATTCCAGTTGTTTTTCGTGTAATTCCAGTTGTTTGTCCTGCAGTTCTAGTTGAACCTGTTCCAGTTGTTCCTGCCGTTGCTTTAATAAGGCACGGTGCTGGTCCGCCATGTATTGGTACATATTTTCATCTAATTTTTGTAGTGCTTCTGAGAACATTCCGATCACCTCCTCAGGGTTGTGGACATATTCTGAGATTTCTTCAAAGATCTCTTCCATCCACGGATATTTCAGGCATAAAGCTTCTGCTTCTTCGTAGGTTGACACGCAGAGCAAAGACAGCCATGCTGTGAGTTCCTGTTCATCTTTAGCATACCCAACATTGCGAAATACGTCAAGTGAAATTAAGTAAAACTCTTGCAGCAGATCAATTTGCAAACCAGTGTCAAATACGGTTTTTCCGTGATGCAGATATAGCTGATTGGTTTCCGGGGTGTGAAAGGCGCGGTACACAGGGGCGTTAGAGCTTTCTGCATCTGTATTTTCAAATATTACAATCGTGTATACTTTGTTTAAAGCATCATAATTAAAACGCTCAAGAAGCTCATTTTTTACCTGCTCATATTGCCGAAGAAGTAGATCAGCAGAGTAACAGGACATTCTTTCAGCGGGAAATGCGGTAGCGAGCTTCTGAATTTCGACCGTGGTGATAGAACCATCTGCCAGACGGACGACGATGTCCATTATAAGCAGGGCATTTCCTTTGATTAGAACATCTTTGTTAGAAAGTGTAGCGGTTACTGTCACAGGCTGTCCCATGATGGCAGAAATCAGTCTGGATAATCGGTTTGGGTGAATGTCTGTATTGAAAATGCGCTTGAAAAATGGATCGTAGGTAAGCGGAAGCGTTCGCTTGCTTAGAAAATAATCCTGAACCAGCATTTTCCAATCCGGCTTAAATGTACTATATAAAGCATTTGCGGTCGGATAAGATTGGATGTATTGTTCAAATTCTGTTACAGAGTGAAATAAATCGTTATGAAGCATAAAGTTCCTCCTTTGAAATAAAATGAATGCACAAAAAGTAAAATAAAATGGAATATCAATGAAATTGGTAAAGATAAAATTATAAAAGACTGTTACCGAACTACGCCAGAACAACGATTCTCGACAACAAAGAAACTGTATCATAAACACATAATGCTTGTAAATAGCTTTTAGCAAATGCAACAAATGCTTGCATTTTGTGGATAACTTTGCACAACGTATCAACTGTTTTATTATCTTGGAAAAGCACTATTTTCCATCATTCGTCATAGTATATACAAAGAGGGATAGCGAGGCAGCCATGCAGACTTTTCATCACCCGCTCTCTCCCGAAGAGGAATCGTATTATCTGCAAAAAGCAAAGGCGGGCAATCTTTCCGCACGCAATATCCTTGTAGAATACAATCTGCGTCTTGTCGCGCATATCGTCAAAAAATATCAAACCGGAAACCGTTCCACCGAGGATCTGATTTCCATCGGCACGATCGGCCTGATCAAAGCAATCAATACATATGATACTGACAAGGGTTCAAAGCTTGTCACCTACGCCAGCCGTTGTATCGAAAACGAACTTTTGATGCGGCTGCGGCAGGAGCGTAAGGAAGCGCGTGAGATTTCCCTGTACGAACCAATCGGCACTGACCGGGAAGGAAATGAAATCAGTTTGATGGATGTCATCCGAATTGATGAAGAAAATGTGCTTTTGAATGTTATCACATCCGAAAGCCTCAGAAATATCAATGAACTGTTTACCGAAGTATTAGACGACCGGGAGCAGCAGGTAATTGCGCTCCGTTACGGTTTATACGACAACCGGGAGCTTACCCAGAAAGAGATCTCGAATCTGCTGCATATCTCGCGTTCCTATGTCTCACGGATAGAAAAAAAGGCACTGCTTAAGCTGCGCAGTGCCTTGTGCGTATAATCTCGTATCCGAAATCCATGGATAAAAATGAATAGGGGGGTACCATTACCATTCTTCGCCGGTACCCCTGTAAATTATTGTTTTTCTGCCAATACGATATCAATGATCAGCAGGGAATCAACCGAATGACCTCCATAAAAAACCAAACACTTACACACTTTTCTTGACAAACTCGCCCAGTTTTAGTTTTTCCCTGCTAACAGAGATTCAAGTTCTGTAATTTCTTCCGCTGTTGCATCTAATTCTTGTTTCATCTGCTTTAGGTTTTCTTCCGATGGTTTAATGCTTTCTTCCAATTGTCTTCTTATTTTATCCAATCGTTTATTTATTTCATCTGATTGTCTACATATTTCATCCAATCGTCTAATGTTTTCTTCTGATTGTTTAATGCTTTCTTCTGATTGTATTGGGAGATTTGTTTTCTCCTGTATTTCTTTTTGCATTTCTTCAATCATGTATTTCACTGTATTTCTATCTGCAATTTTTAATGCTTCCGAAGACCTACGAAGCATCTCTTCGGTTAACATCTCTTCGTATTCTAATTGTTGTGGGGATTTTTCTTCTATTTCCAACTCTTGGTATTCATCCCTGTTATCTATCGGTTCCCCGTTTGACTGTCGTACTTTGGCCTGTAGTTCGTGCAACATGTATAGTGCAGTATTTCTGTCTGCAATTCTTAATGCTTCGGAAGACATGCGAAATGCCTCTTCATCGGGTAACTGTTGAATATCCATATACATTTGTTGATTTTTTTCTTGCATCTTCAGCGTCTCCTTTATTTTTGATAGATATTGGAAATATTATTTTTTGCTAGTAATGCTTTCAACTGCGCGTTTTCTTCCCGTGTACGCTGCAAATCGGCTTCTGTCAGTTTCTGATTTTCCTCTGCCAATTTCCGTTTTTCCGCTTCCTGCTGCAGGTTTTCTTCTGTTTGTTTCCGCCTTTGAGTCTCCTGCTGCAGGTTTTCTTCTGTTTGTTTACGTAGTTCGGCTTCATGCGTCGCCTTATCCTGCAGCTCTTCAATCATGTATTTCACTGTATTTCTATCTGCAATTTTTAACGCTTCTGAAAACATGAGAATCACCTCCTCAGGGTTGTTTACGTATGCACTCATTTCATGGAATATTGCTCCGCTCCATGGATAGCGTCTGATCACGCGTTCCACATCTGCCATTGTCTCGGCAGTCAGGATGGAGAGCCAGCCTTCCAAGTTATTCATATTGCAATTAATAGTTTTCAAAGCATCTGAATTCTTACCATCAGTATATCCGTTTTGACTAAATACATCAAGTGCAATCAGGAAATATTCCTGAAGAAGATTCAATTTAAGGTTCGTGTCAAAGCGGGTTTTACCATGATGAATATAGGCGCCTTGCAGCATTGGATCCTTAAAATCGCCCTCGGTTTTTTCGTACAGAACAATGGTGTAAACTTTCTTCATATCAGAATATTTAAAGTTTTTGTCCTTCTTCAAACGCGAGTATTCGCGCATCAGAAGGTCGGATGAGTAGCAGGAAATCCGCTCAGCAGTGAACATGTATGGGATTTTCTGGATTTCCACATTTGCAAGCGAACCATCGCTTAACCGGACAACGATATCCATAATCAGCAGGGAATCAATTGATATGGCCGTATTCTCGGAGGGCAAGACACTCTCCACGGTGACCGGTTCTCCAATGATGGCGCTGAGCAGATGCGACAGCCAGTCTGGATGCCGGTCCGGGTGGAACATGCATTTGAAGAACGGATCGTAGGTAAGCGGCATCGTTTTCTTGCCAGTCATGTAATCCTCGAAACGCTTCTTCCAAGTTTCGTCGAGCAAGGCGTAGTCTGCATAGAGATTATGCTGTTTCATAGCTTCTTCCAGATCATTTACAGTCGTGTAAAATATGTTCTGTGGTTCTTTGGTTATTGTTTCATTCGTCATAAGATATGCCTCCTTAAATTAGATGTGTACATGAAATATCTCTGTGACAGAACGAAATAATTTCATGTAATTAAAGTTGTTAATGGGTAATAATTAAAATTTGCGCGCAAAAAGGGTAATAATTTGTATTCGAAGAATCGAATAGAAAATTATAAAATCAATAGACTGTTACCAAACTACGCTATGAACGAGCGCTTCTTGACAACAAAGAAACTGTACCATGAACGGTATCTGTTTGTAAAGATTTTTTTCAAAATGCTACAAATTGTAGCATTTTATATATAAAATACAAAAAGGCACTGTTCAAACCTAACAGTGCCTTGTACGTATAATCATGCCTTTTTGTATCTTCTCCGATTCGGAAACCTTCACGTGAAGCAATTGTTTTGGATGCGGTGCAGATTCCATCTCTGTGCCGTGTTCGTCGTGGATTGCAAGAACCTCCACATCCACATTTTCACCGTCAAATGCCATAACCTCGATGGTATCGCCCACGCAGAATTTGTTCTTCTGATGGATCACCAGTTCTCCTGCCTCTGTCACTTCCTCGATTGTACCAAGATAAACGCGGTTCTTCACATAAGTGTTACAGTCGTAGATCTGTGTCTCCTCGTTTGGTTTTCCATAATAAAATCCGGTTGTAAACTGACGGAACGTACATGCCGCGATTTCCTGACGGTAATGTTCCATCTTACTCTCATACAATTCCTTCGATGTATAATAATCATCAATTGCCTCCCGATATGTACGGGTAACAACCGCCACATACAACGCTGTCTTCATGCGTCCCTCTACCTTGAAGGAATTGATTCCCGCGTCAATCATATCCGGGATATGTTCGATCATGCAGAGATCCTTGGAATTAAAGATATATGTGCCTCTGTCATCTTCTTCCACAGGAAGGTATTCCCCCGGTCGTTTCTCCTCCACAACCGCATATTTCCAGCGGCACGGATGCGTACAGGCGCCCTGATTTGCATCTCTGCCTGTAAAATAACTGCTGAGCAGGCATCTTCCGGAATAGGATATGCACATTGCTCCATGCATAAAT
Organism: Lachnospiraceae bacterium UBA4711; assembly: GCA_002404515.1. Lineage (GTDB taxonomy): Bacteria > Bacillota > Clostridia > Lachnospirales > Lachnospiraceae > Coprococcus_C. The sequence goes on from DHJV01000111.1 coordinate 36,205, forward strand.
GCCTCGATTTCCATATCTACCGGAATATGTTCCCGGATCGTTTTGATTTCCTTTAATGAAAGCTCCCGCGCCGCTACCACACGTGTCGCACCCTGTTTTCTCCAGAAATCATAAATCAGATAGTTGGTGTTATTGGCCTGCGTGCTGATGTGAATGTCAATGCCGGGCAGAATTTCTTTCGCCAATGTGAAAATGCCCGGATCCGAAATAATAAATGCATCAATTTTTTCTTCAAGTCCTGTCTCTTTCAATTCATGGAAATACGCCTTAATTCCATCTATATCATCATTGTGTGCAAATATATTTACCGTCACGTACAGCTTCGCTCCATGTACATGTACATAGTCTGCTGCCTCATGCATCTCTTCGATTGTGAAGTTTCCTGCCTTTGCACGAAGCCCGTAATTTTTGCCGCCGATATAGACCGCATCTGCGCCGTAATCAACCGCTGTCTTCAATACTTCCAGACTTCCTGCTGGAATCAATAATTCCGGTTTCTGTATCTTATCCATCTTCGATCCTCTTTCATTCGTATGCATTCTGATTTTTCAGCGAAATCATACACATACTTGCTATCCTGATATTCTATAATCCACTTTCCTTACATCATTCCCGCACAACCGAGATTGCCATACCATCCCCCACCGGCAGAATAGCTGTCTCCAGCCGTTCATCGTGTGTGAGTACATACAGATATTCCCGCATCCGGTCATGAATCGTGCGGTTACGCTTTTCCACCAGAAAATGGGATTCTAATACTTCCCCTTCCTGCAGAATGTTATCCGATACGATCACGCTGCCCGGTTTTAACACGCGCATCACATCCGGCAGATAATAAATATACTGCGCCTTTGCTGCATCTACAAATGCAAACTCGCAGGTATCATCCGGAAGCTCCTTCAACGTCTCTGCCGCATCTCCACAAATCACCTGAATCTGTGTCTCTTTTCCAAGTCGTCTGATGTTTTCTCTCGCTTCCGCAGTCCGCTCCTCACTCAGTTCCAGTGTTGTGATCTGCGCATCTTCTGGCAGAAATCCTGTCATGTAAATAGAAGAATAGCCGACGGCTGTTCCGATCTCCAGAACACGCTTCGGCTTTTTCAATAGTAACTGTGTCTTTAATAATTCCCTTGCCTCCGGCCGGATCACCGGAACACCGCGTTTTACAGCATCCCGATATAATTCTCCCAACGCCCCGGCATCCTCCTTTGCCATTGAACGGACAAAGGATGTAATTCTCGCAAACTCATTCATACTTATTCATTATCCTCGTCGCTGCTTGTATCAATATTGCAGATAATCTGCAAGATCTCATCGTAGGTCATGCTTGCGGACAAATGGTATTTTCCACTTGTGATCTTATTTCCATAACCTTTTACCTTTACCTTGGCATAAAAGACATACTTATCTTCAATAATCTCTGCATCCTGCAAAGCACTTCCGATCTCCATGATTGAGGAATCCGCCGGAATATCAACCACGATATACTGCTGGCTTCCCGGATGGTATGCAACATTTCCGAACACACCATAAGCAAAATTAAAGGAATATGTAAACAGCTTCACAATCAAAAATACGATCAGTACATTGACAAATAAGCTGAACATAAATCCAGAAGAATTCTTCAAGCCCTTTCGAAGATTCTCTTCTTTTTTACGGACATTTTTCCTGCTTGTTTTTTTCTTTGCTGTTCCATTTGTTGTTTTTTTCACATTTTCACTCATTGATGTAATCAAACTCCAATCCTTCTGCTATGGAATCAAACACCTGCTGTAGCAGTTTGCAGATCTGCTGTTCCGCCTGCAAAAAATCGCTCACCACAGAGTTGTGCAGCAGTTCGTCGTATTCCTTTGTCAGTTCTATCATCTCATCGTAGGGGTTTGCGCCCTGCCGATTCTGAAGCTCGTAATTCTTGGTACGGAATTCCTGCAGATGTCTGCTCAATTCCTCGTTCTCAAGAAGTGCCTGTTTTGTCCGCAGATACGTGCGGTACTCTTCAGATGCCCGGATATGTTCATTCAATTGTTTGCTCTCGTTAATAACCTGTCTCATATTAAACCTCTGTGATAATCGGCAGAATCATCGGGCTTCGCTTCATCTTCTTCCAGAGGAAATCACTCAGCGCATCTCGAATCGCATTCTTCAATTTGCTCCAGTCGGTAATTCCCCGGTCTAAGCAGTTATCCAATGCTTCCTGCACAACCTCGCGGCATTCATCCATCAGGTTCTCTGCCTCACGCACATAAACAAATCCACGTGACACAATATCCGGTCCGGCAACCTGCTGGTTGCTTCCAGCCTCCAGTGTCACGACAACAATCAGAAGACCGTTCTCGGAAAGCTGCTGACGATCGCGCAATACAATATTTCCGACATCGCCAACACCAAGTCCATCGACCAGAATGCCTTGTGCCTGTACTTTTCCGGTTACCTCGAAGGTATCCTCCCCGATGGATAACACATCACCGGCGGATAAAATCTTGACATTCTCCTTTGGAATTCCCATCTCCACTGCCAGTTCTGCATGACGCTTCAGATGGCGGTACTCACCATGTACCGGAATTGCATATTTCGGTTTTGTGAGCGCATACATCAGTTTTATCTCTTCCTGACAGGCATGTCCGGAAACATGAGTATCCTGAAAGATTACATGGGCACCCTTCATTTCAAGCTCGTTAATCACCTTGAAGATTGCCTTCTCATTTCCCGGAATCGGGCTGGATGAGAAGATAACCACATCGCCCGGTTTGATCGTAATCTGCTTATGAATACTGGCTGCAATTCTCGAAAGCGCTGCCATATTCTCGCCCTGACTTCCGGTTGTGATCAGCACCACCTGTTCATCCGGGTAATTTTTGATCTGATCAATCTCGATCAATGTATTGTCCGGTATATCAATATAGCCAAGCTCCGAAGCCGTCTGAATGACATTTACCATGCTTCGTCCCTCGACAACAACCTTTCTGCCATACTTGTACGCAGAATTGATAATCTGCTGTACACGGTCAACATTTGATGCAAATGTCGCAATAATAATTCGATGATCCTTGTTGTCATCAAATAAATGATCAAATACTTTTCCGATCGTTTTCTCGGATGGCGTGTAACCCGGACGTTCCACATTTGTGGAATCTGCCATCAGCGCAAGTACGCCCTTCTTTCCAAGCTCACCAAATCGGGGCAGATCAATTGCCTCACCAAAGACCGGTGTATAATCAACCTTAAAATCTCCGGTATGCACGATGATACCGGCTGGCGTATAAATCGCAAGTGCTGCCGCATCTGCAATTGAATGCGTTGTACGGATGAACTCGATGCGGAACGCACCCAGTGTAATCATCTGTCCATGTGTTACGATCTTTCTTCTGACGTTGTTAATATTTCCATGTTCACGAAGCTTATGCTCAATCAGCCCCATCGTCAGCTTGGTTGCGTAAATCGGCATATTCACTTCATTTTCTATATACGGAATCGCACCGATATGATCCTCATGTCCGTGCGTGATTACAAGTCCCTTTACTTTGTCCGCATTTTCCTTTAAGTATGTGACATCCGGGATAACAAGGTCGATACCAAGCATCTCATCCTTCGGAAATGCAAGTCCACAGTCTACGACAATAATGCTGTCCTCATACTCGAACGCGGTAATGTTCATTCCGATCTGCTCTAATCCCCCAAGCGGAATAATCTTTACCGACTTATTATTCTGTTTCATTCTAAACTAAACCTCCAAATCAATGTCTTCCAACAGCTCATCAAAGATTTTGATCACTGCTTTCAATTCGTTCTCATCTTCTACTTCTGCGTAAGAAACGACATCTCCTTCACTGTCCGGTTCCTCCTTCAGTACAAAGAAACTGCCATCCTCACTTTCTTCGTCATCTGTCACCAGAATGTAGTTCACTCCAAAAAGCGTTGTCTGCTCTAATACATACAACTCGATATCTCCATCTTCTGTTTCAAATGTAATCTTCTCACTCATCTCTTTTATGTGCCTCTCGATCCAGATAACTCTGCAATATGATAGCTGCCGCCATCTTGTCAATGTGTTCTTTTCTTCCGCTCACGCACACACCGGTCTCTTCTAAAATCCGGTTTGCTTCCACTGTTGTGAGCCGTTCATCCTCAAAAATAATCGGTAATCCGGTTCTGCGTTCCAGATTCTCCGCAAATTCTTTCGTTGCCTGTACTCTTGGACCTTCCGTATTATTCATCATCTTCGGAAGTCCAAGTACGATTTTATCCACGTCGTGCTCCACCACGAGTGTCTCAATCCTTGCATAGGTCTGTCTCAGTTTATTCTCTTGTTTTCTCTCAATCGTTTCCAGCGGCTGCGCAATCAAACAAGTTGCATCTGACAATGCAACGCCAACCGTCTTGGAGCCATAATCCAATCCAAGGATTCTCATATTTCCCTGCTCCTTCTGCCATGCAGAAATATCCAAAGATATTCCTTACTTCAGTCGTGTCTCAATATAGTTTTCAAGAAGTACCTCTATGATCTCATCCCGCTCTGCTTTCATGATCAGACTTCTCGCATTTTTATAACTTGTAATGTAGGTTGGATCTCCACTCATCACATAACCGACGATCTGGCTGACAGGGTTGTATCCTTTCTCGGATAACGCCTCATACACCTGCTCTAAAATGTCAGATACCTCTATATTTGATTCATGGATAATTCCTATGTCCTGAGTATTTTGATTGTTCACTTTCTCACGTCCTTCTTTATCGCATTAAAAAACATTTGGCTTTATTTTAATATATGTAGCCTAAAATAGCAACTCTTTTATTTCAGCATGCCAAAGAAATCGTACTGGTTTGTCTCTGGAAGATCGCCCAAAAGTCCAAGTTCTTCCATCACATCGAGGATTGTCTTTGACACCTTTCCACGAATACGGATATCCTCTTTCGACGTAAATGTGCCGCCTTTTGCCGCTTCCTCCAACTGCTGTGCCGCCTTTAAGCCCATGCCCGCAATGGATGCAAAGCTTGGCATGATCTTCCCATCTATGATCTGGAAACGGTCTGCCTTTGCGCGGTACAGATCAATCGGCATAAACTCAATGCCCCTCGCATACATTTCCTGTACCAGCCGCATATCACGCACCATATCCTTCTCCGTCGCACTCATGTCATTTTTATCCTTCTTCTGCAGGGCAGCCAGATTTTCCTCCAGTGCTTCCTTACCCAGGCACATCTGCTGATAGTCAAACGCTGACGCACGGATACTAAAAAACGCCGTGTAATAGGCAAGTGGATATTTGATCTTGTAATACGCCACTCGCCAGCCCATCATAACATAGGCAACCGCATGTGCCTTCGGAAACATGTACTTAATCTTCTCGCACGATTCCATATACCATTCCGGCACATCATGCTTGCGCATCTCCTCTTTCCACTCATCCCATTTGTCACATTTGCCTTTCGCAACGATACCTTTTCGTACCTTCTCCATGATATTAAATGCAAGCCCCGGTTCCAGTCCCCGGTAGATCAGATACGTCATGATATCATCTCTTGTACAGATCGCAGATGAAAGCTCACAAACGCCCTCCGCAATCAATGTCTGTGCGTTTCCAAGCCATACATCCGTACCATGGGAAAGTCCCGCGATACGCACCAGATCCGAAAATGCTTTCGGTGCTGCATCGATCAACATCTGCATCGCGAAGTCTGTACCAAACTCCGGAATACCAAGTGTACCAAGCTTCGTGCCGCCGATATCCTCCGGCTTGATACCGAGCGCTTCCGTGTTATGGAACAAAGACATAACATCCTTATCATCCAGTGGAATCGTCTTCGCATCCAATCCGGTCAGATCCTCCAGGCGACGAATCATCGTCGGATCATCATGACCGAGAATATCAAGCTTCAACAGGTTATGGTCGATGGAATGGTACTCAAAATGTGTTGTAATAATATCGGTTGTTGTGTCATTCGCCGGATGCTGGATTGGAGTGAATGAATAAATCTCCTCATGCTTCGGCAGCACAATCATACCACCCGGATGCTGCCCGGTTGTACGTTTCACTCCTGTCAGTCCAAGTGCTATCCGTTCCATCTCACAGCGGCGTTTCACCTGATCATGCTCTTCGTAATATTTGTACACATAACCAAACGCTGTTTTCTCCGCCAGAGAACCGATTGTTCCAGCGCGGAATGCCTTTCCCTTTCCAAAAAGCTCCTCCGTATAGGCATGTGCCTTCGGCTGATACTCGCCCGAAAAATTCAGATCGATATCCGGCTCTTTATCGCCATAGAAACCAAGGAATGTCTCAAACGGAATATCATGGCCTTCCTTTGTCATCAGCGTACCACACTTCGGGCATTTCCGATCTGGCATATCGCAGCCTGACTGTCCTTCGAACTGTTTCACAAAATCCGAATCAAAATCTGTAAAGTAACACTTCGGGCAGATATAGTGTGCCGGAAGTGGATTTACCTCTGTGATACCTGCCATCGTCGCAACAAAGGACGAACCAACCGAGCCACGGCTGCCTACCAGATAACCATCACCATTTGATTTCCAAACCAACTTCTGGGCGATGATATACATAACCGCAAATCCATTCGAGATAATAGAATGCAGCTCCCGTTTCAGTCTCGCCTCCACGATCTCCGGCAAATTCGGTCCGTAAATCTCATGTGCCTTATCATAACAGATCGTCGTCAGTGTCTCATCGGAATTATCAATGATTGGCGGACATTTATCCGGTCGTACCGGTGAGATACGTTCAATCATATCGTTGATCTTATTTGTATTTGTAATAACGACTTCTTTTGCGAGGTCACTGCCCAGATACTGAAACTCTGCAAGCATCTCATCCGTTGTACGGAAAAAGAGCGGTGGCTGGCGGTCTGCGTCATGAAAGCCCTTTCCTGCCATCATGATCCGCCGGTATATCTCATCCTCCGGGTCGAGGAAATGCACATCGCAGGTTGCAACCACTGGTTTACCAAACTGTTTGCCAAGGTCGCAGATCTTCCGGTTTACATCCTGCAGGTCTTCCACGGTCTTAACCGGAGCTTTCTCATCATCGAGCAGGAACATGTTGTTTCCGACCGGCTGGATCTCATAGTAATCATAGAAATTACATAATCTTGTAATCTCATCCTCACCCTCACCATACAACACTGCACGGTAAAGTTCACCCGCTTCACAGGCAGAACCGATGATCAGGCCTTCCCGGTATTTGTTGATCAGGCTCTTCGGCATACGCGGACGCCGGTTAAAATATGTCAGGTGCGATTCAGAAATCAGGCGGTACAGATTCACACGTCCAACCTCATTTGCCGCCAATATGATACCATGATACGTTTTCGCTTTTCGAATCGCATCCGGGGATGCGGCCCCCGCCTCATTTAACTCATGAATTGTCGTTATGCCTTTTTCTTTGATCATCTTGATCATCTTGACGAAGATCTCAGCCGTAGCAGCCGCATCATCACAGGCTCTGTGGTGATGCTCATTGACAACGCCAAACTGCTTGCACAGACGATCCAGTGTATACTTACCAAGCTCCGGAAGCAGAATATGTGCCAGTGTCATCGTATCTACGATCGTACTGTCAAACACCAGTCCCAGCCGTTTTGCATTCTCCCGTATAAATCCGGTATCAAAGGCAGCATTGTGTGCAACTACACTCGCATCGCCGATATACTCCAGAAATTTCGGCAGGATCACTTCTATGGTCGGTGCATTCTGCACCATCGCATCTGTAATGGAGGTAAGTTTGGTGATCGTATACGGAATCGGCACCTCCGGATTGACAAATTCAGAGAATGTATCCTGTATCCGTCCATCCTTGATCCGCACGGCTCCAATCTCGATGATACGGTTATTTGTAGGGCTTAAACCTGTGGTTTCTATATCAAACACCACATATTCCGAATCAATTTTCTGTCCTTTTTCGTTCTGGATCAGGCCCTTTACATCATCGACAAAGTAGCCCTCTACACCATAGATGATCTTAAAGTCCTCGCCCTTTTTGAGCTGATGATTTGCAATCGGAAACGCCTGTACAACGCCATGATCGGTAATGGCAAGCGCTTTCATGCCCCATTCCTTTGCACGGGCAATGACTTTTTCGATACCAACCACACTATCCATCTCACTCATGACCGTGTGCAGATGCAGCTCGACACGTTTTTCAAGCGCGTTATCCATCCGTTTCTCCCGGAAATCATTCGCCGGTTTGATTCCGGCAACGGAAGAAAAAGTGATTTCTTTGCTGTAGCTGTCATACACCGGCACGCCCTTGATAATATAGAATTTGCCCTTCTGCAATTCATCCAGCAATGGTCCCCGGTCATCCGGCGGCACAAAGAGCTTGAACATGATTGTATCTGTAAAATCCGTAATTGAACCTGTGATAATAAACTTTCCGCTTCGCAGCTCACGATCCTCCAAAGCAATTATCTGTCCATGGATACAGCATTCTCCGGTACCTTCTTCGAGTGCTTCGATCTTGACAATATCCGCCTCACAGTTTCTTCCATAAAACACATCCGGATCCTGTGACTGCTGTTTACGATAGCTTCCATAATCACCTTTTCCGGAGAATTTGCGTTCCGGTCTGGCACCAGCGCCATAGGATTTGCCTGCGGCTGACGCCGGTTTTGTACTGGCCGCAGCTGGTTGTGGAGACTTCGGTGCAGCCGGCTGTGCGGCTGTTTTTGTTTCTGTCTGCTTTGCAGTCTTTTTATCTTCTGCACTTTTCTCTTTTTCCGAAGCATCCGAAGCAGCTTTTGCCGCCTGTAATTCTGCATTTTTCTCCTCGATCGTGCGAAGCTCCTGCTGTAAGCGCAGGGCATTTGCCTGCCGCAGCTTTGTTTTCTGCTCTAAGGAATAGCTGAATCCAACTTCGATTTCTTTTCCAAAATGGTCACGAAAATAAGACACGAGAAAATCCCGTATCAGCTTTTCATGTTCCTTTGCAACCGAGGAATGTTCCACCGCAATACTGATCACATCCTCGTTATAATACCACTCCGCCCGGCTCATCAACCGAAATGCAATCCGGCTGATCCCGCGCAGCTCCTCTAACAGACTTTCCTTATAGTTTTCAGCGATCTGTCTGACATCATACTGTTCGGAAAGCTGATACCTCATAAATATCTGTATCTTCTTTCCTGCACCTCCCATATGATATGCATGCTGTGTCAACAATGCTTCCATACGGGTAATCATATGATATGGAATCAGGTGGTCACTTTGCAGCGTAACAATCATCTGCTTTTTTGTCTCGTAGGTTTTGATACTCTCCACCTGCGTATCCGAAAAAAGGGCGTCAAGTTCCGCTCCACCCTTAAAAGCCGGAAATACATTACAAAATGTTTTGTTATCCACGTTTTTACTCCTCTTCCCAGTGATCCAGCTCGTACTTCAACGCCGCAAGCAGATTCTCCTGCGGAACCTTCTTAATGATCTCACCATGCTTCATCAGAAGTCCCTCACCATTGCCGCCTGCAATACCAAGATCAGCTTCCCTTGCCTCACCAGGTCCATTTACCGCGCATCCCATCACAGCAACTTTGATTGACAGATGGTCATAACCGGCAATCAGTTTCTCTACATCATTGGCAAGTCCGATCAGGTCGATCTTTGTTCTGCCACAGGTCGGACAGGACACAAGTTCGATTCCATCCTTGCGCAGTCCCAGAGTCCGCAGAATCAGCTTCGCGGATGTGATTTCTTCAACCGGATCTCCCGTCAGAGATACGCGCATTGTATCGCCGATTCCCTGCCCTAAGATCAAACCGAGTCCCACCGCGGACTTAATATTGCCACGGTAGACCGTTCCTGCCTCTGTAATGCCGACATGCAAAGGATAGCTCGTCTGTTCTGCGATCAGTTCATGTGCATGTACACACATCATAACATCGGAGCTTTTGATACTGATTACAAGATTATCATAATCACATTCCTCGATCATCCGTACCTTGTCAAGTGCAGACTCCACGATACCTTCCGCTGTCACGCCTCCATATTTTTCAACCAGGTTTCGCTCTAAGGAACCGGAATTCACACCCACACGAATCGGAATATTCCGTTCCTTCGCAACTTTTACAACCTTTTTCAGATTTTCTTCTCCGCCGATATTTCCCGGATTGATTCGAATCTTATCTGCACCATATTCCATCGCAAGAATCGCCAGCCGATAATCAAAATGAATATCCGCTACGATTGGAATATGAATCTGTTCTTTAATCTTATCAAACGCTTTTGCAGCCGCTTCTGTATTCGCTGTGGATCGGATGATCTGACAGCCTGCCTTCTCCAGTTCCAGAATCTGTGCTACGGTTGCGTCTACATCGGATGTCTCTGTATTTGTCATAGACTGAATCGCGATCGGATTGCCACCGCCGATCACAACACCGCCAATATTTATCATTCTCGTCGTATCTCTGTGTGGAAGTGTTTTTTTCGTTCCATATCTCATAATCACAACCCCTTTTCTAACCCTTTAGAAAAATGCATTCTTAATATCATTAAAGAATACTACAACCATCAATACCATAAGCAGCGCAAATCCGATAAAATTCACAATTGCTTCCTTCTCCTGTGGAATCTTCTTCCTGCGGATTGCCTCAATAAACAGGAACAGCAGTCTGCCGCCATCCAGTGCCGGAATCGGAAGCAGATTCATGATACCCAGATTCACGCTCAGCAAAATACTCCAGTTTAGAAGATTCAGTATTACATTGATCACTGCCTCTTTCCGTGTTGTACTGATATCCTTTGCTTCTTCGATCACTTCGTTCATGGCACTTCCAACGCCGACTGGTCCCATGATATCCCCATTTTTCACGCCACCTGTCACGATCATCCGAAGTCCCGTCACCGTCGCTTTCACCCAATATCGAAGCTCCAGGCCCGCATATTTGATGTCATTTCCAAAGCCTGTGGACGCAACATAGCCTCCGGCAACTCCAAGTTTATAATTTCCTTCTTTGTCTACCTTCGGTGTTACAACAACAGATTCCTTTGAACCATCTGCATGCTCAATCGAAAGTGTTACCGGTTTGGATGGATTTTCCGCCTGCATATAGAGTAAAATCTCTCGATAATTATAAATCTTCTTTCCATTAATCGCTGTCACTGTATCTCCAACAACAATTCCGGCATCCTCCGCAGCAGAATGTTCTACCACGGTTGTAAGTCTGGCAGGGTCGCAACCAGTAAAATGTATCAAAATAATTGAAAGCAGAAATGCCAGAATAAAGTTGAACACAGGTCCTGCTGCAATCACCAAAATCCGTGCAAGCAGCGGCTTGTTGTTAAATGCATTCTCATCTTCGCTCTCGCCATCTTCCCCCATCATCATGCAGTATCCACCGATTGGCAGTAAACGCAGGGAATATTTCGTCTCCTTTTTCTGTATCGAAAAAATAGCCGGTCCCATACCAATGGAAAACTCCATGACAGCAATCTTATTCATCTTTGCAACAATAAAGTGTCCAAACTCGTGAAAAAACACGATCACGCCAAACACTAATATAATCAGAATAATGTTCATACAATCTCCTTTTACGTCGAAACTCTATCAACCGAATTGTCGTTCAATATAAGCATATACCCAGCGTTCCGTCCCCAGAATCTCTTCGAGCGTCGGATTCGCAATGGTCTTATGCTCCCCCATACAGGCTTCAATTATATCATAGATTTGTAAAAATTTTATGTCCTTGTGCAGGAACTTTGCAACTGCGCATTCATTTGCCGCATTGAGCACCGTCGGCATGGAACCACCGGTTTTAATTGCCTCATATGCAAAATCCAGTCCCTTGAATGTCTCTCTGTCTGGTTTGCTTGTGATGATTCCGGCAATCTTAGAGAAATCCAGACGATCACCAGCCAGATATCTACGTTCCGGATAATACAGCGCATACTGAATTGGCAGACGCATATCTGCCGTTCCGAGCTGTGCCTTGATCGCACCATCCTCGAATTCCACCATTGAATGAATGATGCTCTGTGGCTGTACAACCACCTCGATATCCTCCGGCATCACATCAAACAGCCAGCGTGCTTCGATAACCTCCAGACCTTTGTTTACCAGTGTTGCAGAATCGATCGTAATCTTTCTTCCCATCGACCAGTTCGGATGCTTGAGTGCATCCTCCACTGTAACGTCCTTTAACTCTTCTCTTGTCTTTCCGAGGAATGGCCCACCCGATGCTGTGATCAGAAGCTTTGCAATCTTATTTTCCCTTTCCCCGTGCAGGCACTGGAATATCGCAGAATGCTCACTGTCTACCGGAAGAATCCGGACATGGTATTCCTCTGCCAGTTTCATAATCAGGTGTCCGGCCGTTACCAGTGTCTCCTTGTTTGCAAGTGCGATATCTTTTCCCGCCTTGATTGCCTCAATCGTCGGACGGATTCCGATCATACCAACGATTGCTGTCACGACAAGCTCCGCTGGTTCATATGTAGCAGCTGCAATCAGTCCATCCATACCATAAACAATCTTACAATTAAAATCAGACAAGGCAATCCGTAACGCATCTGCCTTGTCTTTGCTTTGTACACTTACAAGTGCCGGCTTGAATTCCCGCACCTGTTTTTCCAGTAATTCTATATTATTTCCTGCTGCTAAGGCACCGACACGGATATCCGCATTGGCACGCACGACGTCGAGCGTCTGTGTACCAATCGAACCGGTCGAGCCGATAATCGCGATTGTTCTCACATTGCGCCTCCTAAGTTTCCAATCATAATTGAAAAGCAATAATATACAATTGGTGCTGTAAAGATAATACTGTCAAACCGATCCATGATACCTCCATGTCCCGGAATCAGTTTTCCGTAGTCTTTGATATCGTTGTTTCGTTTGATGGCGGATGCGGTCAGATCTCCAATCACTGCAAATCCGGCGCCCACAGCACCTGCTACCGCAAAAATAAGTGGTGCATTTGTTAATTCATATACTTTTGCATTGAAGAATATTCCATACAATGCTCCAATCAGTGCAGAACCGAAAATACCACCCAGCAATCCTTCCACACTCTTCTTCGGGCTGAGCTTCGGTGACATCTTATGTTTTCCAAACTTCACGCCGACACAATAAGCAAATGTATCATTGATCCATGAACAGATATATACCATCACGACCAAAGCCCCACCATATTTCAGGATACGAACCTGATACAGGAACGACAGCAGCAACGAAACATAGAAAAATGCCAAGATTGCAACCATTGCATCTTTGTCCGTGTGCTTTGGATATGTGACTACATAAACCGCTAAAACCAATAACACATACAGGATCATAAGTGGCAGAAGGTACTTCTCCAAATGGAAGAACAGGAAGCAATAATATGCGATCGTCATCAGATAAGCAAGCACTGCCATCGCAGTTTTCTCCTGCTTATAGACGCGCATCAGCTCGAACACGCCGCCTAAACTCAAAAGCATAACCGCCACTCCGGTTACATAACCACCCAAATATAAAATTCCAATTGTGAGCAGTGTAAGCACTGCACCACTGATAAAACGTGTTTTAAACATAGTTTATTTTACTCCACCAAATCTTCGCTCTCTACCATTGTAATACCGGACTGCTTCTTTCAATGATTCCTTGTTAAAATCCGGCCACAAGGTATCTGTGAAATAGAATTCTGCATAGGCAAGCTGCCAGATCAGATAATTTGATAACCGCAGTTCTCCGCTTGTGCGGATCAGCAGATCCGGATCCGGAAGATCTGCTGTGTCCAGATGCTTCGATATCACATCCTCCGTGATTTCTTCCGGTGCAAGTGTTCCTTCCTGTACCTCTTTTGCAAGCTTTGTCATCGTCCGGCGCAGTTCATCCCTGCCACCATAGTTCAATGCAATCGTAAAATCCAGTTTGTCAAACTTCGCTGTCTCACGCTCTGCATGTTCAAGCATCTCCACAATATCCGCGTCAAGCGCACTCCGGTCTCCGATCACACGAATCCGCAGTCCATCCTTTGTGGCACGCTCCACACAATTTGTGAGATAACTGCGAAGCAGATTCATGATTCCGTTCACTTCCTCTGTCGAACGTTTCCAGTTCTCCGTGGAAAATGCATACACCGTCAGATAGCGGATTCCCAGATCCGCCGCATCCCGGCAGATCTGTTCCAACACCTTTGCACCCTGTCTGTGTCCCATGTTACGTGGTAGCAGGCGTTTCTTCGCCCACCTGCCATTGCCATCCATAATGATTGCTACATGGGTAGGTATTTCCAATTCTTCTCCATCAATGATTTTCTTCATAGCTTATACTGTCATGATTTCCTTTGTCTTTGTCTCGATTTCCTGATCAACCTGTGCCACATACTTGTCTGTCATCTTCTGAACCTTCTCTTCATTGCCCTTGAGTTCATCGTCAGACATCTCTGCTGCCTTGTTTGCCTTCTTCAATGCATCGTTTGCATCACGACGGATATTACGGATTGCAACCTTTGCATTCTCGCCCTTCTTCTTAACGTCCTTTGCAAGCTCTTTTCTTCGATCCTCTGTCAGCTCTGGGAAGTTGATAATAATGTTCTTGCCATCGTTGTTCGGATTGATACCAAGATCAGAACATACAATTGCTTTCTCGATCTCCTTAATCAGACTTGACTCCCAAGGTGAGATCATGATTGTTCTTGCCTCCGGAACTGTGATATTTGCCACCTGCTGCAATGGTGTAGGTGCTCCGTAATAAAGTACTGTGATACGATCCAGAATATGTGGGTTTGCACGTCCTGCACGGATTGTGCTGTATTCCTTCTCCAGGCTCTCAATTGTCTTCTTCATCTTCTCTTCATACTGTGCTAACATTTTTCTTCCTCCAAATATAATATACTTTTCTGTCATCCTGACATGTAACAATCTCTTACTCTACTGTCACGGTTGTTCCGGTAAATCCGCCTGTCACCGCTTTCTCGATACTGTTTGTATCGTTCAGTCCAAACAGCATCATTGGCATCTTGTTCTCCATTGCAAGCACAGCGGCCGCAAGATCGATCACACCAAGCTTCTTATCCACGATCTCTGAGATTGGCATCGTGTCATATTTTTTTGCATTCGGATTCGTCTTTGGATCACTGTCATACACACCATCAATCGCTTTCGCAGAGAGGATGACATCTGCCTCTACCTCGATTGCCATAAGCACAGTTGCCGTATCCGTCGAGAAGTATGGATGTCCGGTTCCACCCGCGAAAAATACAACCTCACCATTCTCCAGATACTCGATTGCCTTGTCCTTGTTAAAAAGCTCTGTCATGCTGCCACAGGCAAACGGTGTCATGATATGTGTCTTCAATCCCTCTGCGCGCATCGCATCAGCTGCATAGATGCAGTTCATCACAGTTGCCAGCATGCCAATCTGGTCTGCCTTTACACGATCCATGTTATCGGATGTTCTGCCTCTCCAGAAATTTCCTCCGCCGATTACAATACTTACCTGAATATGCTTATCGCAGATTGCCTTTACCTGCTTTGCCACATCACGGACAACTGCCTCATCAAATCCGGTATGCTTTTCTCCAGCAAGTGCCTCACCGGAAAGTTTCAATAAAATTCTGTCCATCTTCATCGTTTGATACTCCTCTTCGTTTTATTCAAAAAAGCTCTTAACATCAATCTCCGAATAGCACTGTGAACACATTCCCTCGATCACTGCACCGTTGTTGATCTGTACGGATCTTGACTTTATATTTCCCATAATTACCGCAGTCGAATCCACAATTACAGGTCCCTGTACATCGATATCGCCCTTGACTGCTCCCGCGATTACGGCAGAACCTGCAAATACATTTCCTACAACAACCGTTCCTACGCCGATCTTTGCTGCATCCACAACGTGTACATCGCCCTCAATTCTTGCTGCGTTCGCATACAACTCACCAACCTGTACATCTCCGGTAATTGAACCGCCCACGATCAGCTTTCCATCACAGCTGACTGCGCCGTTGACCGTTCCGATCAGATCGATACAGCCATCCGTCTGCAAATCACCGTTGATGACTGTTGTCTTTGTAATGTAGGTTGTATCCGCCTCCACGAGAGAACCAACATCTGTCTTTTCTTCTGTTGCCGTATCCATGGTTGTCTCCATTGCTGTATCCTCCTGTACGCGTTCATTTTCCATCTGTGTCTCTTCCTCTGCCTGCTTCGCCAAGGTGTCCTCCACAGCCTTCTCCAGATCTGCTGTCAGAAAATTCTGCAGTTCTTCCTGCTTGTTCTCTGTCTCCGGCTCGGTCAAAAGTGCTTCTTCCGTATGTTCCAGCATATTTCCCTCATCAAGTGCATCGAGTGACTTTAACTCATCTGTCTCTTCTGCCACATCCTCTGATTTCTCAGTGCCGGTCTCTGTCACCGTCTCCGCCTGCAAATACTCGGTATCCGGTTTTGGCTCCAGCTCATCCTCCGAGAATGGCTCCGGTTCCATTTCCAGCTCATCCTGAATCACCTCTGCCTCCGGCACGGTATCAAACACAGAAGTTTCTTCCGCCGGCTTATCCTTCTCGGTCGTCTCTACATTGGAGAATTGCTCCAGATTGTCAGATGCTTCCGGCATCTCTGGCTCCGGTCTGTCAATCCGGATCTCATCGAGATCCTCCAGCAGATCTTCCGGTGCGACCTCCATCTGGTCATTTTCGTCAAATGTATTTACCATATCTTCATCGTCGTATTCTGCGCCAAGTTCATCCTTGTCCGGCATAAGCTCATTGACTGCCTGCGCAAAATCGCGCTTGAAATCTTTAAAAAATCCCATGTAGACTTCCTCCTTGTCTCATCTTTTCATTATACACCATGCCTACTCTGAAATCAATTTATTGACTCTGCTTTTCCGTAATTCTTCCATTTTCACAATCGAGACACATAATCCGCATCCGGTGAATGCGCTGGTATATCTTCTCTCCACAGCCGATGGCTGCCGGAATCCCAAACTCCGCGCACCGAATTGCCATATGCGATGCCGCGCCGCCATATTTTGTCACAAATCCGGCAATATCCTTCGCAAAAATCCAGTCATATCCAGGGTCTGCTTTCGTAAGCACTACAATCTTTCCTGTGATATCGGAATCATGATTCTCATCGAGATTGACGATTGGTGCCTCCACAACCTTGTTCGTGATGAAATTCGGTCTTGCCTCATCAATATCAATGACATCAATATCACCAACATCGAAGATGACCTCCGGTAATACGAGGTACGAATTTACATGATAAAACCGCCGTCGTGTCTCAATCGTCTGAATATAGGAATCCCGGCTGTGATAGCTTAAGAGATCCTGAATTTCCAGATAAGACATATCTTCCCTGGCAATTGCCATCACCTCACCAAGTTTTACAATCACATCCAGCATCAGTGACAGTGACTTCGTAAACTCAAATTTAAAATATTCGCGGTTCTGTGTTGCCGTCTTGATAAATTCAATGAACTTCTCTGGTGTAACCGGAATACCTGCCTCATCCAAAGCAACCTGTAACCGTTCCAGATCGAGGCTTTTTGCTTCCTGCTTTACCTTATTGTTTCCTGTCAGATTGGCAGATGCCACATCAAAATAAATATTCCGATAGCTGTCTGAACGGATATCGTACGTACCAAGTCTCAAATGTCCATACAGATGATTGAAATCATCCCGGCTCAGCTTGCCATGGCTGTATAAGTCAAAATCGCGCTCAAACTCCGAAGCGACCGTTGGAATGGACAACATAAAATCATCCATCTCCTGCTTCGTAAAATATCCTTTTTCCACCAGCGTCCGGCAAAAGCTCCGCGCCATAAATGCACAGCGCGCCTGTCTTGTAAACTGCGGTGTTCCATGATCCTTGATCGAATCAAGCAATTCGTCAATGTAGCTGTACAGCTTCATGACATTTGTCTCCGCAAGCGGTGTATGCTTCCGAAGCTCATGACGCAGCTCTGTGAGCTGTCCCAATGACCGCAGATCCTCCTCGCAGATTTCATCGTAATGTTCTAACGTCTGCTTTGCAATCTCAAACAATGCATTTCGAAGCTGGGAGATCTCCGCATCATCAAAACCATATTCCGTAAGTTCCTTCAGACGCGTGTCCGTCATAAAATCATAAGTGTTGAAAATAATCTCAAATTCAATCTTATCGTGTGCGGTCTTATCCCGTCTTAATTTCTGCTCATAATACTGATTCAGCTTATAGCACAGATCCTCCGGCAATCCTGCCGGTGTCAGGCCATCAAATGTATAATTCACCGATATATACGGCTTATTGCCAACCTTCTGCATCAGTTCTCCCCGCACCGGCTGATAGCCTAGTGGCTGCAGACCTGCTGACCAGATGTGTGCCGTGATTAGTTCCCGGTACAGGGAGTAGTCAAGCGGTCTTGGATTGCTGCCGATAATCTCCGCCGGATTCCAGAATGCCATATCGGAAAGGATGTGGAATGTATCGAGATATTTACACTTTGCAAGCGCTTTTGTATCCTTGAATTCCCGGTCTGTCATCGGTGCAATAATCTTCAATGCAGCCGCCAGTGGACGCACCTGGAAAATCACAACCGTTCCATCTTCCAGAATTGCGAATTCAATATCAAGTGCTGAAACATACTCATAAATTTTTTCAATTTCTTTGACTGCCGTCAGCAAATCTACAAACTCATATTCCAAGAACTCTCTGGATGCATTTTTTGCAATCCATTTTGTCTTGCCACGGACACCACTTGTCACAGAATCCGTGCTTCCATTATCATCATACGTTACCATATAATACGGACGGTTATATATAATATCCCGTGTGAAAACAACACCCGAAATCCGTACATGGTCAGTCTGCCTCTGAACCAAAACCTCTTCGTTTGACTCGATCAGCTTCTGTTTTGCTTCTTCTGTGAAATCTCCCTCCACATAAGAGCGGTACACCGTCTCGATCGCCTCTGTGATTGCTGCATCGTTCGATGCATCAACCCCGAGTACACTCTCAAAGTGTCCGGCATTGCTCGTCTCCAGATTATCCTCACTTCTTGAGGAGCTTCGCACAACGATCGTCTCTCCGGTAAACTGTTCCTTGATCGCCGCTATCACACCTGCCGGATTTCCAAAGAAATCCGCCGCATATACAATGCTTAATTCCTCAATATAGGAATGCTTTACAATTTCACGCAGATCAGCCAAAGTATCCGCTTTGGTCGATATCAAATATTCCTTCATCTTCTGCCCTTCATTCTACAATACAAACTTCTTAATCACTTCTACCAGTCCATCCTCGTCGCAGGAAGCTGTCACATAATCAGCGGCATCCTTTACGACCTGCTGTGCATTTCCCATCGCAACACCGACACCCGCATATTCCACCATCGTCTTGTCGTTGAAACCATCGCCACAACAGATACACTGTTCCCTTGTCATGCCAATATGCTCCAGAAGCCGTGCGATGGATTCTGCCTTATCCACACCCTTTACCGTAATCTCAATGAAATACGGTTCGGACCGGAATACATTCAAATCCGGTGCAACGAGTGCCGCAAGCTCCTTCTCATACTTTTCTGCGGTCTCTGGCTCGGCTGTCATCAGGCACTTAATCATATCGAAATCCACAACCCCGAGAAAATCATCCACCTGGCATAATTCCATATGATTCAGTCGTGCCTCAAACTCCATATAGCCATCGGTATCCGTTCCGGTAATCACCTGATTGCCCTTGTATGTGACCATACCAATATGGTGTTTCTTTGCAAATTCATAGAGAATCTTTGCATACCGGTTTGGAATTGCCTTTGTGTAGATCACTTCCTGTGTCGCACACGAAATCACTTTTCCACCATTGAAACTCAGTGCATAACCGCCATGCTCCGCAAGTTCTAAAGCATCGGAATACTGCTTCAACCCCGGAAACGGTCTGCCCGATGCCAGTGCCACAATATGTCCCTGCTCCTGTATCAGCTTCAGATATTTCAACGTCTCCGGTGTAATCTTTTTCTCTGAATTCACAAGTGTACCATCAATATCTAATACTAAAATCTTTCTATCTGTCATAATTATCCTCTATCAGCATATTTTCATTTCATGCCATTGCAATATACTCCTGGGCACGGTTATATTTATTTTACCATTTTCAGGGACATATGAAAAGAAGTATGTTATAATATTTCTATGGAAATTTTGATTCATATTGAAAAAAAGAAACTGGATAGCGAATACACGAAAGCGGTTGCGGAGTATGTCAAACGACTCTCCGCTTTTTGTCGTGTGAAATGTATATATTATAAAGATTTCTCGAAATTAGAGCTGCAGAATTCATCCGCCTGTTTTCACGTTGTTCCCGGTGCTGAAACAATTTCATCGGAAGAATTTGCAGCAACGATCGAGCAGCTCGGTCTGTCCGGTTATTCCCGCATTGAGTTTGTTATTGCAGCGCAGGAAAAAGCATATACAAATGCGATGACTGCTTATGACCCGGATACCGCAAAGATTACCCGGTTCTCACTTTCCGGCTTTGCAATGTCCGTTGACCTTACGACCGTTGTTCTGACCGAACAGCTTTACCGTGCCTACACGATCTTAAATCACATCACTTATCACAAATAGTATCCGCCAGCACTTCCATGAGCATCACACGCATCAACTGGTGTGGAAATGTCATATTCGAAAAGCTGATCTTATCATCCGCACGTTTCACCACCGCATCTGACAATCCAAGTGATCCCCCGATTACAAATGCAAGGCTTGTTTTTCCTCTTTGTTCCGCAGTTGCAATACTCTTTTTTATTTTGGAATTATCCATCTTTTTTCCGTCGATACAGAGTGCCGCCACATAATCCGTATTCTGTATCTGACTTAGGATTTTCTCTCCCTCCGTCTCCTTGATCTTACGAGTCACGTTTTCTGATGTCTGTTTCGGTATACTTTCATCCTTCAGGCAGATCAGTTTTATTGGCATCTTTTTGTTGATCTGCTTCTGGAATTCATCTATTTTGTTCTGATAAAAAGTTTCTTTTACGTTCCCAACTACGATCAGTTTTATCTGCATATCCTGTTTTCTCCTGATTTTCCTTGTTAAATTTTACACTTTGCCCGATTATTTACACAAACTTTCAACTTATGTCATAATTTGTTCATAATTATAACTTATATTATAACCATAGTTTTTTCATAAATCCTCTCTTTTTAAGATACAAAAAGAAAATGCCGGCTCGCATCCGGCATTTTCTTTTTTATTCTATTTATTATGCATTGATGTTTCCATTCTTCACATCTTCAAATTCCTGCATGATCTCATCGCTGACCTTTGGTGTTACAAGTGATACAACAATGATGAAAATAAGGCTGACGATAAATCCAACTAACAGAGAATACACACCTGTATAAGTTGCCGGTGTCACATGAACCCCATCCAATGTACAGCACTTAATGTAGTCCCAGATGATAACAGTCAGTCCTCCACTTGCCATGCCGGCTGCGGCACCTGCCAGATTCATACGTTTCCAGTAAAGGGACATCAGGATTGCCGGGCCAAACGCACTGCCAAGTCCTGCCCATGCATCACTGACCAGATTCATGATCGATGAATTTGGATTCCATGCAATAACGATGGCAATGATTGCAACAGCAAATACCGTTACACGTGCAATCACCAACACCTGCTTATCTTTAAGCTTCTTGAAGAACACACCCTTGAACAGGTCATTTGCCACAGCAGAAGACGATACAAGGAGCTGAGAATCTGCGGTTGACATGATTGCAGCTAAGATACCACATAACAGCAGGCCACCAATAAATGGCAATGAGTAATCTGACATGAACAGTTTCTTGATCATCTCGATATAGACATTCTCATACTGTGCTCCTTCGTTGGAAAGTACCATTGGGTACAGATATGCACGTCCAAGCACACCGATCACACAGGCAAGTACAAGTGAGATCAATACCCACACGATTGCAACCTTCTTGGATTTTGCAAGTTCCTTCTCATCACGGACTGCCATGAAACGCACAAGGATATGTGGCATACCACAGTAACCAAGCCCCCATGCAAGCTGGGATGCAATACTGATACCGGAAATCGGCTTGCCATCCTGCATGAAGATATTCAGATAATCCTTTGCATCGACATTTAATCCAGAGTTTACAAGGTTTGGTACAATATTTCCAGTTCCAAGTACGATCACAACTAAGATTGGAACTGCCAATACACCCACTAACATCATCATGCCCTGTACAAAGTCTGTTGTACAGACAGCAAGGAATCCACCAAGGAATGTATAAATCAAAATAACGACCGCACCCACAATCAGTGCCTGATGATAATCAAGCTTCGTAATCGATGCGAACAGCTTTCCACCAGATGCAAACGCAGATGCAGAATATACCACGAAGAAGATTACGATAACAATCGCAGATATCGTAATCAGAATATTGTGTTTATCGCGGAACCGGTTGTTTAAGTACTCCGGGATTGTCATTGCATTGCCTGCCTTGATCGTATAGCGGCGCAGACGGCCTGCAACGATCACCCAGTTTAAAATCGTACCGATCAAAAGACCGATTGCAATCCACGCCTGATTTGCACCGAATGCATAGACACAGCCAGGAAGTCCCATCAGCATCCATCCACTCATATCGGATGCCTGCGCAGAAAGGGCTGTCACCCATCCTCCTAAGTTTCTACCTCCTAAGAAGTAATCATCCGAGCTTTTGTTTTTTCTCGCTGTAATAATACCGATTCCCAACATGAAAATCATGTAAATTACAAATGCAAGTATTACCCATGTTGACATTTAATCTTTGGTCTCCATAAGAAACAGGTACCCATCTCCAATCGTTATGTGACCTTCCTCCTCTCTTAATTCGTTGCTGATTCCTATCGTCTCTCCCTTTTTGATCGACAGGTCATGCGCGTTGTATTTGAAGCCTTTTAGGGTAATGCCCTTCACACATTCCGAAAAGGGCAGTAAAGATATGTAAGATCCATACAGATTTTCTGCACGAACTATCTTTTCTTTTTCAATCAGGGAAATCCGGTTGTGCGGATCCAGAATCTCCGCGCATATTCCCGCCTGATAACATGTATAGAGCAGCCCCAGATTTCCAAGTGTGTGGTCGAGTCTGGTTCCGGTTGCTCCAAGCAGCACCGCACGTGTAAATCCACACTTTGCCGCCTCCAGGATTGCAACATGTGTATCCGTGAAATCCTTCTCCGGATTCAACACAATGCATCTATCACGCACAACGGCATCAGGGCTTGTCACATATTTCGCTCTGATGCCGTCATTTGCGGAATCAAAATCTCCAATTATCAGATCCGGTTCGATGTCCAATTGTTCTAACATTTCCAGTCCCTTGTCTACACCGATCACATACGGATGAACCGGATATCCATATGCTCCCTCATAAACGGCCGTGAGCAGACTTTGATCGACCGAGCCGCCTGTAACAATGAGACAATATTTACTCTCTGTTTTCATTTTTATATTCTATGCGTTCAGCTTCTCCATGAAAGCTGCGATATTGGCTTTCTTGTCGCCCTTGAATACAGCAGAGCCTGCAACGACAACATTGGCACCAGCATCTAGTACGTCCTGTACGTTGTCAACCGTGATACCACCATCCACCTCGATCAGAAGCTCTGGATTTTTCTCTTCGGCAAGCGCCTTTACTTCCTGTAATTTCGTAAGGGCAATCGGCATAAATTTCTGTCCGCCAAAGCCCGGGTTCACGCTCATAATCAGTACCATATCTACCTGATTGATATAGTACTCTAACCAATGCACTGGTGTCTCCGGATTCACAGCGACACCAACCTTCATACCCGCTGCCTTGACAGCATCAATCGTCTCCTGCAGATTCTTGCATGCTTCATAATGTACGGTCAGCATGTCTGCGCCCGCATCCGCAAATGCATCAATATAACGAATCGGTTCATTGATCATCAGATGTACATCAAAAAAGCTGTCTGTGACCTTACGGATACATTTGATAACCGGTGGTCCAAAGGAGATGTTTCGTACAAAGGTTCCATCCATAACATCTAAGTGAAACCATTTCACGCCTGCCTCATCCAGCACTTTTGCATTTCGTTCAATATGGTTAAAATCAATTGACAACAATGACGGTGAAAGAATATTCATACCTACCATCTCCTTTTATTTTTTAATTCCTCATATAACTGTACATAATTGTCGTAGCGAAGCTGAGAGATCGTCCCCGCCTGCAATGCTTCTTTCACTAAGCACTCCGGCTCATGTATATGCACACAGCCGTTAAACTTACAACGGCCATTATAGCTTTCAAATTCCCGGAAATACTCTTTCAGGTCTTCCGGTTCTACATCCTCGATCACAAGGGAACTGAATCCCGGTGTATCCATGATATATGTGTCCTCTTCAATATAGATCAGCTCCGAATGTCTGGTTGTATGTTTTCCTCTACGGATCTTCTCACTGACCGCCCCGGTCTGCACCTGTGCCTGCGGATGCAGTGCATTTAACATCGATGATTTTCCGACGCCGGATGGACCTGCGAAAACACTTGTCTTTCCCCGGATGGCTTCCCGGAATGTATCAACTCCGACATTTTCCTTTGCAACCGTCAGGAATACCTGATATCCGGCACCTGCATAGATATCACAGATTTCCTGTGCCTCCTGTTCACTGACCAGATCAGATTTGTTAAAGCAGATCAACGTATCAACCCCCTGCTGTTCCATCATGATCAAAAAACGATCTAACAGGTTGTAATTTGGTTTTGGATCTGCGAGAGCAAATACGATCACTGCCTGATCGACATTCGCAACCGCCGGTCGGATCAGCAGATTCTCCCGCGGTAAGATTTCGACGATATTTCCGGTCTTATCCTGCTCACTGATGATTTCAATCTCAACATCGTCCCCGACTGCCGGTTTAATCTTCTGGTTACGGAATGATCCCTTAGCCTTGCACTCATATATGGTTTTTACAGTATTATGTGGGTGGATATAATAAAATCCACCCACACCTTTCATAATCTTTCCCTGCATAGACTTCCTATACTCTTTTATTCTTCCGAATAAGATACATTCGGTGCCGGTACGGAGAATGAACTTGTCACGTCCGTTCCGCCTGCCAGAATTACAAAGCTTGCGCTGCCTCCCTGCGAATCCAGATTTGGTACAGTTGCAGATACATTATAAGAGTTTCCTGATGTAACAGTGATTGTCTGCTCATACACAGCACCACCGTTAAATATTACCTGAACCGTAACGGCGGATCCGTCTAATGCAGCATCATTACATGTAATTGTTCCTGAGATATTAGCTGTATATTTCTTTGCCTTCTGCTCTGGTCCATCACTGATGACAAAATCAACACTGTCACCCTCTGTCACAGTTGTTCCTCTCGAAGGATTCTGACTGATAACCATACCTGCTGCAACACTGTCACTGTTTGCATGTGTGACACTTCCTGCTGAAAGCTTCTTGCTTGACAGCGAATCTCTTGCCTGTGCCTCTGTGAGTCCCCCTAAGTTCGGAACTTCTACTTCCTTCTTCTCCGAACCGTTGCTGACTGTCACAATAACCTTAGAACCCTTCGCTGCCTTAGTTCCTCCAGCCGGTTCTGTCTTAATAACCTTATCTTTCTCTACATCATCGCTGTAGTCATATGCATGACTGACTTCAAATCCTGCTTCCTGCAGAAGTGTCACAGCCTGAGAATCTTCATAATTTGTTACATCCGGCACATCCACTTCTTCTGCACCGGCACTGACTTTGAGTACGATCTCCTGATCAGCCGGGATTGTCTCGCCTTCTTTCACGCTCTGCTCAAAGACGTAACCTTCCTGTGTCTTCTCATCCTCTACATGCTCTGTCTTGACGTTTGTAAATCCTGCATCTGAAAGCATCTTCAGTGCTGCTTCTTCTGATACACCTGTGACATCGATCATGGCGATGGACTGTACTTCCTCCGTTGTAATCTTATTCTTGTTATCCTTCTTGGAACCAAACTTGAACCAGCCAAGGACATTACCAAGTACAACTATAATGATGATTGCAATAATAACAGCCGTTGCCACGCCTGCGATCGTAACAGCCTTACGAATCCCCGGATCAATGCCATCCGGATCTTCCTCTTCTTCTAACTCTTCATCGTCATCATAATCCTGAACCTTTTTCAGATTGCCACGCTTTGGCTGTGGTTCCGGCTCGTAATCATCCTCTTCCCATTCGTCATCATCCTGCAGAAGCTCATTGATTCTGCCATTATTTGCCTGCGGGGTAGAGTTGTATCCAATCGGGCGGATCTCACCCATCTCCTGTGATACTGGTGGATTGTCGTATGACTGGCTATACAGGTCACGGTTTGCGCTTCCGTTACGAATTGCCTGTACGTCTTCCTTCGTCCACTCCTGTGTCGGACTGTTTGTGATTGAAGTAGGCGCAACCACAATATCAATATTCGGATTGTTCTGCACGCGCTTTAAATCTGCGATCAATGCGCTTGCTGTCAGATATCTGCGCTCCGGCTTCTTCTGTGTTGCCTTCAGAATGATCTTTTCGAAGCTGGAATAAATATCCGGGTAATACTGTCTTGGTGGAATCATCTCATTCTGGATATGCATGAGTGCAACCGATACGTTGTTATCCCCCTCAAACGGCACTCTTCCGGTTACCATCTCATACATCGTGATACCGAGTGAATAAATATCGCTTCGTTCGTCACTGTATCCACCTCTTGCCTGCTCCGGGGATATGTAATGCACACTGCCCATCGCGCCGGAAGTGAGCGTATTGCTGCTCGCTGCTTTGGCGATACCGAAATCTGTGACCTTGATATTTCCATTTTTGGATACAATAATATTCTGTGGTTTGATGTCACGATGAATAATATGGTTCTCATGTGCAGCTTCCAGTCCGGATGCAATCTGAATTGAGAAGTTGATAGCCGTCTCCATATCAAGACGTCCATGCTGTTCAATATACTGTTTTAATGTGATTCCCTCTACAAGTTCCATCACGATACAGTAGATGCCTTCATCATCAACAACATCATATACATTTACAATATTCGGATGTGTCAGTCCCGCAGAAGCCTGTGCTTCAATCCGGAACTTCGTCACAAAATTCTTATCGTTGCTGAACTCCGGTTTCAACACCTTGATTGCCACGTTTCGGTTCAATCTGTGGTCTCTTGCTTTGTAGACAATGGACATGCCGCCTGCACCGACCACGTCTAAAATCTCATATCTATCACATAATATCATTCCTGGTTTTAACATGATTTCAACCCTTTCTGCTATATTCGTTCTCTATTCGGTCATCTCT
>DHJV01000111.1:63466-111107 GCA_002404515.1 Lachnospiraceae bacterium UBA4711
TGCCGCTATAATAATTACGGATATATTATCCGAACCACCATAATAATTTGCCCGATCCACAAGTTCCTGTGCAATTCGATCCAAATCGTCTTCCTCGGAAACAATATCCCTTATTTCGTCATCTTCGACCATGTTCGATAACCCGTCTGAGCATAACAGATATTTTTCTTCCGTGTTTATATCTATCTCAAAAAAGTCCGGCATCATCTCATCTTTCGAGCCCATCGCCTTCGTAATGATGTTCTTCTCCGGATGATTGCGTCCCTTTTTCCGTTCCAGTTCACCTTTTCGGATCAGTTCTTCCACAAGAGAATGATCCATTGTAATCTGATGAATCTCTCCGCCGATTGCATACAATCTACTGTCGCCGACATTCGCCACATACAGTTTTCCATCCTGCGCAACGGCTGCTACCATCGTCGTCCCCATCCCATTTAAATCGGGATCTGCACACGCCGCCTTATATATTTCATTGTTTACAAATAACATTGCCCGTTTTAACAGTGCTACCGGATTTTCTATTGTGGACTTCTTTACAAAATCCACTGTAATATCAATCGCCATCCTCGATGCTTTGTCCCCCGCGCGATGTCCGCCCATTCCATCTGCCACAATATACAGATTTGGAAGTGGACCGACCGGAGTATCACTGAAAAAAATACTGTCCTGATTGTTATTACGTTTAATCCCGGTATCCGTCTTTCCACTAGAATGCATGGGAATCCTCCTGATGATGAAACGCATATTTCCTTCGTAACTGACCACAGGCAGCATCTATATCGCTACCCATACTCTTCCTTATTGTAGCATTTATGTGATATTTTGCAAGAGTGGATTTGAATTTTTCCACGGAATCACTGTCACTTCTCTCATATTCCCGCTCCTCCACCGGATTGATCGGAATCAGATTGACATGGCAATTCATGCCGGCAAGAAGCTTTGCCAGTTTTACCGCCTGTTCCTCCGTATCATTTTTCCCTTTTACAAGGCTGTACTCAAAGGTCACTCTTCGTCCGGTCTGCCGGAAATATTCCCGACAGGCATCTAATGTTTCTGCCAGTGTGTACCGGTGTGCAACCGGCATCAGTTCTTTTCGCTCCTCATCCGTCGGTGCATGCAGTGAAAGTGCAAAGGTAATCGGGATATCCTCCTTTGCCAGATCATAGATACGCGGCACGATTCCACAGCTGGATACCGTGATATTTCTGGCACTTAGGTTGTATCCATTCTCATCAATAAGCAGGCGCAAAAAACGAATCAGATTCTCGTAATTATCGAGCGGTTCTCCCGTTCCCATCACAACCACATGACTGATGCGTTCTCCGGTAATCCGGCTCGTCGCATAAATCTGTTCCAGCATTTCTGACGCAGTCAGATTCCGCACCAGTCCACCAATCGTCGATGCGCAGAAACGGCATCCCATCCGGCAGCCTGCCTGCGATGAAATGCAAACCGAATTTCCATAATTGTGGCGCATAAACACCGTCTCGATCATCTGTCCATCCGACAGACGGTATAAGAATTTGATCGTGCCATCTGATTTGGATTCCTGACTTGTCTCTGCCTCAATATGCACAAATCCTTCTTCGTCCATCTGTGTACGCAGTGTCTTCGGAAGATTTGACATATCATCCGTCGATGCCACATACTTCTGATGCATCCACTGAAACACCTGCTTTGCCCGGAATGCCGGCTGTCCATGTGCTTTCATCCACTGTTCAATTTCTGCAAGGTACATTGATTTGATGTCCATTCTAATCTCCTAGCTTATGCAGTACCGCATAATAAAATCCGTCACAGGCATCGATGCCCTGTAAGAACTGCCGTTGCTCTTTTAATATATATTCTGGATGTTCTTTTAAAAAACGCTCGACCTGAAAGGTATTTTCTTCCTTTGTGATCGTACAGGTGCTATATAACAGTGTTCCACCCGTCTTCACGTATCGGCAGGCATTTTGCAATATCGTGTACTGCAATTCCATGAGTGACTTGATCTGCTCCTCTGTCACCCGGTATTTGATATCATTTTTCCGTCCCATGATACCTAGTCCGGAGCAAGGCAGATCTGCGATAACCACATCTGCTTTTTCTTCCTGCTCCTGCATATATTCCGTTGCATCCTGACAACGGATATCCACATTGGAAAGTTTTAATCTCTCCACGTTTTCTTCGATCAGCTCGAGCTTATCCTCTGCGATATCCATAGAAAGCACATGCCCCTTTCGGGCAATCTCTGCTGCTGCTGTCGTCTTACCGCCCGGTGCCGCACAGATATCCATCACAAAATTTTCTGGCTGAATGCCTGCTGCCACAACGGCACACATCGAGCTCTCATCCTGCACGGAAAAATATCCCTGCTTATATCCCGGAATCTTATGTATGAAATCATACCCCGATATCAGCCATGCACCTTCATAATATGCCCCCGGTTCAACCGTTATGCCTGCATCTTCCAGTCGGTTCTTATAAGAATCCGGGGTCTCTCCGTTTTCTTCAATCTGATATACATTCAGCCGGATACTCGTCTTACGGTCTAAAAATGCAGCCTGTAAAATCGTCTCTGTATTCTCTGTACCATACTCAGAGACAAGCTTCTGTACGAGCCAGAGCGGGGTGGATGTCAGCACCGACAAATACTTCTCCGGTTCTTTTTTCTGATCCGGATACGTGATCTCTGCTTTCTCCCGTGCGATCGTCCGAAGCACGCCGTTCACAAAACCGGAAAGCCCGGCGAAGCCACGCTTCTTCGCAAGCTTCACGCATTCATTGCATGCAGCCGAGTCCGGTACACTGTCCATGAAAAGGATCTGATAGCAGCCCATCCGAAGCAGGCAGGTGATCACCGGTTTACACTTTTTTACCTTTGTCTTTGAATACTGATCAATCACATAGTCCAGCCGCAGCTTTGTCTCTATGACTCCCTCTACCAGTCTGGATAAAAAGGCACGCTCTACCTTATCCGTAAACTGATTTTTACGAAGTGCATTTCCAAGTGCCAGGTTGGAAAATGTCTGATTGTTCTCTATATCAAGCAACACGGTCAATGCCACGTCTCTTGTATCCATGTGTTTCTCCTTTTACTACTGATTTACACGCAGGCCTGCCTTAAGCGGATTGCCATTTAAATAAGCAGCCGTATCCATCGGCTTTTTACCCTCCGGCTGCAGGTTCTGAATCTGCAATGCATCTGTACCGCACGCAATCACGAAATATTTCTTTGCAGCCTCCACGATCTCACCCGGCGCAAAAGTCAGTGTCTGTTCTGCTTTTCCCTGTGCCTGTGTCTTGTATGCATCATCCATTGTGATCACCTTTGCTTTGAAGATCTTCACATTCTTACCATCAATCTCAGTATATGCACACGGCCACGGATTGAGTCCCCGGATCAGTCGCTCCAGCTCCTCTGCGGACTTTGAAAAATCCATCCGTCCCATTTCCTTGGAAAGCATCGATGCATAACAGCTCTGTGCATCATCCTGCTTCGTGCGTGTCGCTGTATGATTTTCAAGCTTGGTAAGTGTCTCCAAAATCAAATCCGCTCCAGCCCTGGCAAGCTTATCATGCAGCGTGGCTCCGGTATCCTCCGGCGTGATGGCAACTTCTACCTTGTCGATCATATCTCCGGTATCAAGTCCCTTTTCCATATACATCGTTGTGACACCGGTTACCGTCTCTCCGTCAATGATTGCACGCTCGATTGGCGCTGCGCCACGGTATTTCGGAAGCAGTGACGCATGAATATTGATACAGCCATACGGTGGAATCGTTAAAATACTCTCTGGCAGAATCTGTCCATATGCAGCCACCACGATTGCATCCGGCTTGTATGACCGAAGCGTCTCTACCATCTCTGCGTCGCGCACCTTCTCCGGCTGGTAGACCGGAATCTCATATTCCTGTGCTTTCACCTTGACCGGTGTTGGCACCAGTTTGCGGTTTCGTCCCTGTGGCTTATCCGGCTGTGTCACAACCGCAACGACCTCATGTTCTTTCACGATTGCGGAAAGTGCAATCGCTGCAAATTCCGGCGTTCCCATATATATGATTCTCATGCTCTACCTCCATGTTCTACCCTGCTTCGCATCTGACTTTGATTACTCTTCCGGATTGACCGGCTCTACCTTGTAAAGCCCATCCTCTACCTTGTCCTTGTACAAAATTCCGTCCAAATGATCTAACTCATGACAGATTGCACGTGCCAGCAATCCCTCACCCTCGATTTGACGGAGCTGCATATCCTCGTCATATGCCTCACAGATCACATGATTTGGTCTTGTCACAGTTCCCTGCAGACCCGGCAGACTCAGGCAGCCTTCTTCCCCGGTCTGTTCACCGTCGGCCTCGATAATCTTCGGATTAATCAATGTATAGGCATTATCGTCTCCAATATCGATCACGACGATGCGCTTTAATATACCGACCTGCGGTGCAGCGAGTCCCACACCATTTGCCTCATACATCGTCTCATACATATCATCGATCAAAGTCTGTAAGCGCGGTGTCATCTTCTCAATCGGTTTGCAGACCTTTCTCAATACATCATCACCATCTAAACGTATCTTTCTCGTTGCCATAATGCCCTCCATTTATATAATAATTTTAAAACCATATTCTTTTTCTTAACAAACCGTCATCGGGTTCATGTCCACACTGATTGTCACGCCCTCGCAGCTGCATGTATCTATATAGTCACGCAGCGTTGTAATCGCGCCAAGTCCCGGTGTTTTGATATAGATCACATAACGGTATTCATTGTTGATCTTTCCGATTGCCGCTTCCCCCGGTCCGATGATCCTTGTCTGTGTATATTGTAATGTCTTTGCCTTTTCCTTTAAATCCCGGCATAAAATTCCGGCATAGCTTTCTACTTTTCCTCTGGATTCTCCGGTCAGCAGAATCTGCAGCATGTCATACACCGGCGGATAACGAAGCATCCGTCTGTATGCCATCTCCATATCATAAAACGCCTTGTAATCCTGACTGGCGGCTGCCGCAATCGCGTAATGCTCCGGCTGGTAAGTCTGTATCACGACCTCCCCTTCTTTTCCGCCTCTCCCGGCACGTCCGGCTGCCTGCGTCAAAAGATCAAACGTGCGCTCCCCTGCACGGTAGTCATTCGCATACAAAGACAGATCTGCCAGAATCACACCAACCAGCGTCACATTGCTATAATCATGCCCCTTTACAATCATCTGGGTGCCAATCAGCATATCGGCCTTTCCCTCGGCAAACTGCTTCAGGATTCTCGCCCCTGCATCCTTGCGCATCGTCGTATCCCGGTCCATCCGCAAGGTCTTAATCGTGGGAAACAGTTTTTTTATTTCCTCTTCGACCTTCTCTGTACCGGTTCCAAATCCGGCGATCATATTCGATTTGCAAGACGGACACTGCTTTGGCATCGCTGTTGTATAACCACAGTAATGACACACCAGTTGTCTCTGTGCCTGCATTGTCTGCTGATGATACGTTAACGCCACATCGCATCTTGGACATTTGATTGCCTCACCGCATGCCCGGCATGAGACAAAGCTATTGAACCCCCGACGGTTGATAAACAGCATCATCTGTTCTTTTCCTGCCAGCCGCTCCTGTATCTTCTCATAGAGACTGCGGCTGATAATACTGTGATTGCCAAGTCGAAGTTCTTCCCGCAGATCCACGACCTCAATTTTCTGTGCTTTCACACCATCCGGTCGGTCTTTCAATTCCCAAAGGCGGTACTGTCCTGCTTCCGCCCGCGCATAGCTCTCGATACTCGGCGTTGCCGACCCAAGTATCACACTGGCTCCTTCCAGCTCCGCACGTTTGATTGCCACATCTCTTGCATGATACCTCGGGGCCTGGTCACTTTTGAATGCCGAATCATGCTCCTCATCCATCACAAGCAGCTTCAGATTCGGAAATGGCGTAAAAAGCGCCGAGCGGGGACCGATCACAACATCGACTTCCCCTTCTTTCGCCTTGCGGAACTGTTCGTATTTCTCACCCTTGCTCTGTTTGGAATTGACAAATGCCACGCGCGTACCAAAATGTTTCCGGAACCGTGCCAGTGTCTGATACGTCAACGAAATTTCCGGAATCAGTACGATTGCCTGGCCACCCTCCCGGATTACTTCTTTGATACACTGGATGTAGACCTCTGTCTTTCCGCTTCCGGTTACACCATGCAGCAGATATGTATGCAGTTTTCCTGCCTGTATATCCTCCGCAAATGCATCGACCAGTGCCTGCTGTTCGTCATTCAATGTAACATACTCCCAGTTCGTATCCGGCAGGGCTGTCTCTTCCACCTTCTGCACAGTCTTTCGCACCGTCTGCTTGACCGGCATCACTGTCTGCAATGCCTGATTCATCGTTGTGCCATATGTTTCCCGCATCCATGCAGCAAGCCGGATCAGCTTTCCCTCGATTGGGAGTCCTTTCTGCGGCACATCGACGATCTCCTTGATCTTATCCGGTTCGTAGGACGGTGTCTGTGTAATACCGATCACATAGCCATGCCGGTGCGCATTTCCTTTTCCAAACGGAACCGTCACCAGACTTCCAACCTGTACCCGCTCTTTCCATGCCTCTCCAATCCGGTATTGAAATACCCGGTCGATCGCACTATGCGAAATATCGATTATTATATCCGCATATGTTTGTGACATCCTCTTCCTCCAAAATCTCACGAATCAGATCCCGTTCATCCATGTGATGTTTCACACCATGAATTTCCTGATAATCTTCATGTCCCTTTCCTGCAAGGACGATCACATCGCCCTCTTTCGCATGCAGGATTGCATGCCTGATTGCTTCTTTCCGGTCTGCAATCTTCACGTATTCTCCGTTCGTTTTCTTCATACCTGTCTCAATATCTGCAATGATTGCAAGTGGTTCTTCATCTCTTGGGTTATCGCTCGTAATAATTGTGAAGTCAGCCATCTTACCAGATACCTCACCCATCTCAAACCGGCGGTCTCTCGAACGATTTCCACCACAGCCAAACAAAGTAACCAACCGTTTCGGATTATACGCACGAAGTGCAGTAAGCAGGCTTTCCAGCGCCATCGCATTATGCGCATAGTCAATCATCAGCGTAAACGCATCAGAGATCGGAATCATCTCCACACGTCCACGTACTTTCACTTCTTTCAATATCGTCTGAATATCAGTTACCGCTACGTGCATCTGATCTGCGACTGCGATTGCCGCCAGAGAATTATGTACAGAAAACTCGCCCGGCAGATCTACCACAATCTTTGCATCCAGCTTTCCGCACAATGCATACTGGATTCCAAGTACACCTTTTTCTCTGTACAACTCGATATCCTTTGCACGGTAATCCGCATCTGCGCGCTCGCCGTAGGTTAATTTCCTGCAAGTTGCATGTTCCATCATATATGCTGCATTTACATCGTCCACATTGAAAATACCAGTCTTGCAAAGTGTGAACAGTTTTGCCTTCCAGCCGCGATATTCCTCAAAGCTTGCATGCTCATTTGGTCCGATATGATCCTTTGACAGGTTTGTAAAGATACCATAATCAAAATCCACGCCCGCCACACGATCTAACATCAGTCCCTGGGAAGAAACCTCCATCACGACCGCCTTGCAGCCATTTTCTACCATATCTCTCAGATATTTATGTAACAACATAGACTCCGGTGTTGTATTATTCGCAGAAATCCACTGCTTTCCATCTATAATCTCAATCGTACCGATCAATCCGGTTTTGATTCCAGAGCGTTCCAGCATCTCCCGGATCATATAGGTCGTTGTTGTCTTTCCTTTGGTTCCGGTCAATCCAATTACCGTCAGCTTCTCAGAAGGATTTCCGTAAAAAGCGGAACTGATCTTACCCATCGCATACCGGGTACTGTCCACACGGATCACAGTCACAGTGTCTGGCACATTTACCGGTTTTTCCACTACGATCACGGCTGCACCCTTCACCGCAACGTCCTCTGCATATGTATGTCCATCTGATACCGCACCAGAGATACAGAAAAACAGATCTCCCGGCTGCACTTTCCGCGAATCATTCTGAATCTCCCTGATCTCTACATCCGTATTTCCCTGTAAAACCTCATAATCCAGTCCCTGTAATACTTCTAATAATTTCATATGCTGTCCTCCCTAAAAGAATAGAAGTGAAAAGTAAATAAGGCCACAGCATTTGTTCTGCAGCCTTTTTGAACCTTTCGGTTTTCTTTACTCGTCATCTCCGACAATCTTAATTTTTCCGCTATACAGTTCCTTAACTGCGGTCGAAAGCGGCTTGCCACTCTCTGATTTTACCAATGGCTCTGCGCCATCGATAAGCTGTCTGGCTCTCTTTGCAGTTGCCATAACCACAGAATAACGGCTCTGGACAACCGGCTGTTCACCTGGCTCTACGTCGCTGTTAATCACTTCCATTAACTCCGTGTAAGATGGATGTATCATTGTCTATATCTCCCTTCCTATAAAGCTTTCAGCTCGTTTTTAATCTCTTCTATAAATTCCAGATTATTCTCACGCAGACATTTTCTGCCGACAATAATCGAGTGTACGCTGTGTACACATGTATCTAAATCGTCGTTAACAACGATATAGTCGTATTGCTGCATATCTTCGGACTCTTCCACCGCACGCTGCATGCGCTTGTCGATGACTTCCTCACTCTCGGTGCCACGTCCAGCCAGACGCTCCCGGAGTCCTTTCGCACTCGGTGCTGTGATGAAGATAAGAATCGCATCCGGATACTGTTCCCGGACATTCATCGCGCCCTGCACTTCAATCTCTAAGATCACATCATGTCCCTTTGCCATCTCATCTTCTACAAATTTTCTTGGGGTACCATAGTAGTTTTCTACATACTGCGCCCACTCAATAAATCCATTATAATCAATCAGATTCCGAAATTCATCCACGGATTTGAAATAATATTCTCTTCCGTCTACTTCACCTTCCCGCGGTGCACGTGTCGTCGC
The DNA here is from genome assembly GCA_002404515.1 of Lachnospiraceae bacterium UBA4711. GTDB lineage: Bacteria > Bacillota > Clostridia > Lachnospirales > Lachnospiraceae > Coprococcus_C. The sequence goes on from DHJV01000111.1 coordinate 72,421, forward strand.
AGAAACCGACAGGCTGTAACCATATTCAGCAACCATCTTCTTCACCACGGTACCTTTACCAACACCAGAGAATCCCGAAATGACGATCAAAGAACCTTTCTTTGCCATAATCTATCTGGTTCCTCCTACTCTATATTCTGTATCTGTTCACGAACCTTCTCAATCTCTGTCTTAAGGTCGATTCCCTTATCGGAAATAATCAGGGAATTTGCCTTGGAAAGAATCGTGTTTGCTTCCCGGTTCATCTCCTGTACAATGAAATCAAGCTTCCGGCCGACAGCACCACCCTCGGTCAGGATCTTGATCATACTGTCAATATGACTTCTGAGACGTACAACCTCTTCGTCGACGCAGACCTTATCCGCATACATTGTAACTTCGGCTGCAATACGCTGATCGTCAATCTGCGTATTGATGGCAAGCTCATCCACTTTCTCGATCAATCTCGCCTTATAGTCCTCAATGATCTGTGGTGATTTCTCTTCAATATATGCCACAATGTCTGACATCACAGCAAGCTTGGCAAGCAGATCTTTCTTCAGATTCTCACCCTCACGGACACGGGACTCCACAAACTTCTCGGCGGCCTCCCGCACAACGCCCTCCAAATGAGACCAGATTTCATTCTCATCCACAGACTGCTCCTCCAATGTAAACACCTCCGGGAATCTGCCGATTACCGCCGGCTTCACATCTGACTGCAAGCCAAAATCCTCGACCATACTATTCAGATAGTTTACATATTCGGTTGCAATTTCCTTATTATATTTTACACATACATTAGACTTTGTATAATCTTCGTATGTGACAAATACGTCCACTTTTCCCCGCTGAATATATTCTTTCAGACAGGTTCTGATGTCTGTCTCAAAATAATTCAGCTTCTTCGGCAGCTTCACGTTCATATCACAGAATCTGTGATTCACTGCCTTGATCTCTACCACAATCTTACGATCGTCATTTACCTGTTCGCCTCTTCCGAAGCCTGTCATACTTTTTATCACGATAGTCTCCTGTATACACCGGCTGCCTTGCGGCAATCGTTTCTCCCTGCGCATATATGCACACATAAAAATAATGCAGATTATCGTTTCTATCTTATCCATGAACGATAATCTACATTATTATAGTATAGGCACCCTTAAAAATCAAGGTGTTTTGATGTTTAATTTCACGTTTTAAACTTCTGCTATCCCATGGATATCCGGCTCGATACTCATCGAATAATTCGTGTGATAGATTACAAAACCCGGCTTTGCTTTCGGCGGTTTCTTCAGGTTTTTCTTCGTTGTATAGTCAATCTCCACCTTTGGCGCTTCTTTGCCGGTTGAGTAATACGCAGCCAGTCTCGCCGCTTCCTCGTAGGTACGGTCCGGAATCTCTGTCTCACCGTTCGTCTTGACGATTACATGGGAACCCGGCATATGTTTTGCATGGAACCACAGATCGTTGCCCTCTGCAAGCTTAAATGTCAGCTCTTCATTCTGGAAATTATTCTTTCCCACATACATATGGTAGCCGTCACCGGATATATAATGCAGGGGCTTTGCCTTTGCCTGTTTCTTCTGTTTGTTCCGGTCAAATCTGCCGCGCACATAGCCGCTTTCTACAAGCTCCTGTTTGATTTCCTGCAGATCATTTTCCGTCTTCGCAATCTCCAGCGAATTCTGCACAGAAAGCAGATAATCAAGTTCCTCCTTCGACTCTACCGTAAGCTCCATCAGTGCCTCATAGGTCCGTTTCAGCTTGTTATATTTGTTGAAATACCGCTTTGCGTTCTCCATCGCCGACTGTTCCGGATCAAGCGGAATCGTAAGCATGCTGCCATCATAGTAATTCTCGCAGGTAATTTCCTTATCTCCCGGTTTGCACGAATATCCATAAGCAGTCAGCAATTCACCATAGACCTTATATTTATCCCGTTTCTCTGTATCCTTTAGCTGCGACCGCTGCAGATCATATTTCTTTGCTGTCCGCTCAATCGCGTTGTTCACAATCTTCCGAAGATCGGTCGACCGCTGTCTGATCCGCGTCACCACACTTTTTGCCTGATAGTATTCTTCAATGACCGGAGACATCGACGGAAATACTTTCAGCCCGTCCACATCTTTCTTTGGAAGGTTTTCTGCTTCCTCTCCGTACATCGTCAGTGTACAAGCCGCAAATTCCTTCGGTGCATACCCCTGATAAGCAATACACGGTGCAAACTGTTCTTCTTTTATACTTGTACGCATCGCATCAAACACCGCATACAAATCCTCCTGTTCCTGCATCGAAAGTCCTGCCGTACTCATGCCGCCATCGACCCCGGCCCGGTAACAGATTTCATTTGCGATCACCGGTGATAATCCCGTCAGGGATGTGTAAATTGCTTTCGCCACCGATACCGGCTTACGCAGGACATGATTCATGAAGTAATTGATATCAATCTCCAGCGGATTTTCCTTCTCCTGTGAAGGTGGATATACATACGTTCTTCCCGGCAGCACCTCCCGCACAGAGCTTACCTGATGCGAGATATGCTTGATGCTGTCAATGATCGTACCATCTGCATCTGTAAAGATGATATTACTGTGTTTTCCCATGATCTCAACGACCAGTTTCTTCCGGCACAGATCCCCCATCTCATCGAGATGTTCTAATTCCATCTCTACAATCCGCTCAAAGTTCGGCTGTGTCACCGACAGAATCCGTGCATTTCCGATATGCTTCCGAAGCAGCATGCAGAAGTTCGGTGCTGTCGTCGGGTTCTCCTTTGTCTGCCCGGTCAGATACAAAAGAGGCAGGCTGGCATCCGCAGAGATCACCAGACGACTGGTTGTGTTGCCCTGTTCTGTCCGGTTTTTCACGACCAGACACAGTTCATCCACTTCCGGCTGATATATTTTATAGATACGTCCGCCTGTCAGATTCTTCTTTAGTTCACTGACGATTGCAGACACGGTTACTCCGTCAAATGCCATTTTCTTACTCCTTTATATTATGCGATTAGATCAACAATCCAAGCAGATCATTGCTTCGTTTTACAAATGCTGTCATCTTCTCGGCTGAGAGTGGCTTGTTGGCAAGGACAGCCAGATCATAAAGCTGATTGCAGATCATATCCTTGTACTCACCCTCCGGATTGTCTAAGATGTATTTTACAAGCTTGTTGTTTGCATTCAAGACAAGTGTTTCTGCCTCACCGGCACCAAACATAGCAGGATCCATGCCGTCCATGTTGTAGACACGCATCATGTCCATCATACGGCGGGAATCCTCAGATACGGTCAGGACTGAAGATACATTCTCATTTTTCATGTTCTCAACCTTGACTACCAGTTTATCATTTCCAGTTGCCTTCTTGAATGCCTCAGAAAGCTTATCCGTGTATTCCTTCGTCTGCTCCTCGGTCAGCTTCTCACCGACAAAATTATCAGCGAGATCTGCATCGATACGCAGGAACTTCACATTTTCATTCTTAGCCTCAAGGTGTGTAATGTATGGGTTATCAATGTTATGTGTCAGATAAATCGCATTCATGCCCTCTTCCTTGAACATGTTAATATACTGGGACTGTGCCACTTCATCGGAGATATAGAATACCTTGTTCTCGTATTTCTCCTTGCCCTCTTCGAGATACTCCGGAAGTGTAATGTACTTGCCGTTGATATCCTTAAAGAGCATGTAGTCTGTCATCTTGTCACAGAACTTCTCATCCTTCAGGCATCCAAACTTGATGAATGGGCTTAAGTCATCCCAATACTTTTCGTAATCTTCCCTGTCGTTCTTATACATGCCAGTCAGCTTATCAGCGACCTTCTTCGTGATGTAATCCGAGATTTTCTTGACGAATCCATCATTCTGCAATGCAGAACGGGATACATTCAGTGGCAGATCCGGACAATCAATCACACCCTTCAATAGAAGCAAAAACTCTGGAATAACTTCCTTGATGTTATCTGCTATAAATACCTGATTATTATATAACTTAATTGTTCCCTCTAACTGGTCATACTGTGTATTGATCTTCGGGAAGTACAAAATACCCTTTAAGTTAAATGGATAATCCATATTCAAGTGGATCCAGAAGAGCGGCTTCTTGAAGTCTAAGAACACATGCTGATAGAAATCAATGTACTGCTCGTCAGTACAATCCTTTGGATTACGCATCCAAAGTGGATTTGTATCATTTAATGGTTTTCTCTCTTCTTCCTTTTCCTCCGGAGCATCCTCTTTCTTTTCTTCTGCCTCATCCTTCTTCGGTGCATCGCCGACAAGCTCATCTTCCTGTGTCGTATCGACCTCGATCACCTTGTCCTTTTCTTTCTTCTCAGCTTCCTTCTTGGCAGCCTCTTCCTCTTCCTTATCCTCATTGATAAAGTAGATGTTGTATGGCATAAATGCACAGTACTTCTGGATGACTTCCTTCACACGATACTCATTTGCATACTCCAGGCAATCCTCATTCAGATACAATGTGATGGCTGTACCACGGATATCGTCGTCGCTCTCGCTCATCGTGTAATTCGTTCCACCATCGCACTCCCAGTATACCGGCTTTGCGCCTTTCTTGTAGGAGCATGTTTCGATCGTTACCTTATCGGCAACCATAAATGCGGAATAAAAGCCAAGACCGAAATGACCGATAATCTGCTCATCGCCAGACTTATCTTTGTATTTGTTAATGAAGTCCGTCGCACCGGAAAATGCAATCTGGTTGATATATTTATCAACCTCTTCCTCGGTCATACCAAGACCATTATCCACGAATGTCAAAGTCTTATCCTTGGCAGACGCGTACACCTCAATCTTGTACTCCTCTCCTTCGACTTCCTCATATTCACCCATCACGGCAAGCTTCTTTAATTTTGTAATTGCATCACAGCCGTTGGAAATCAGCTCTCGAATGAAGATATCCTGATCGGAATAAAGCCATTTCTTAATAATCGGAAAAATGTTGTCACTGTTAATTGATAAATTACCCTGTCGTTCCATGTCTTATTACCTCCTAATAACCAACACAAGTCTGCTGTCCTTTTCTGCAGACTTCATTTTACGAATGTATATTTCATAAATAAGATAATAATACCTGGAAATATGAATGTCAAGGAAAAATTAGCACTCATTTTTATTGAGTGCTAATAATTCTACTTTAAATATAATATTTCTTGATCGTATCGTCCCAGATATGCTCCAATGTCTTATCCATCGTAAATATCTTCAGGGACATTCCGGTTGTCACAGACAGCGTTTCATGCTCATAGACAACGTTCATAAACAAGGCACTCACGTCCTCCTCTTTGACCGGCAGATTGTTCATTTCCAGCAAGCGGCTGATATTCTCCCGGTTAAACATCAGTATGATTTTAAACCCAATCGGCAGCCGTTCTCCTTCCAGATACGAATACACGGTTGCCTTGATATCCTTCCATTCGATATATTCCGGCAGATCCGCCTGCACCTCCGTATCAAAATAATCACGGTTCAGCCTGCCATTTACATAATAATCAAGCTTCGTTTTCACCCGTGCCTCGTACAGATAAAAGCTGTCGTATTTTTCTTTTTCAAACAACTCTTTTATATATTCTGCTTTTTCTTCTATCTCAACTATTTCCATCTTCTACCTCTGATTCAAATAAACCGTCACCAGCTCATACGCACCGTAAGGTTCTTCCGTGTACTGAAAATACTGCACCGCACTCACATCCTGCATAAAGGAATAATCAAAATCGGTCGTATAATCTGTCACAACTACCTCGATCGTACCTGTGCTGTTGCGAAGTGCCTGAGCCTTGAGCAGTGTACGGAATGTATCGCTGTCACAGATCAGATCATTTTGTTCATAATAATTATAATCGGTGCTGTCACACGCCGGAAATGCATCCTGCTTCCAGTCATGCCGTTCGTCCATAATCTCATCCGTTACATTAAAATACTCGTGTCCGGCAAATACACCGCGATCCGGCAGTGGATCATCCCATGTGGCATCCACCTGATACCAGTTTCCATCCAGGCGCACCTGATTCCATGCATGCAGCTCATTATCCGCCGTTCCGGTTACAATCCTGTTCTCAATTCCGACGCATGTCATAAGCAATGCCATCGCCTCCGCATATCCATTACACACCGCCTTGTTCTGCACCAAAGCACCATATGCCCGGTACGCATAATCCTTTGAAGACTCCACATACCCATACTGACAATGCACCACAATGTAATCATGGATGGCAAGCTCTTTTTCATAGTCTGTCATATCCGGTTTGATGATCTGCTTCAACACCTCTTCCACCTTATCATACAGCTTATAGGCAAGTGCATGATCGGATGGAATTGCAGCACCATTTACATATTTCTGCCATACATAATAATTGTCCGAGATCTCATATAGAAACTGTATCTGCATGCCGTCATGACTCTTCTCTGTCACCATATACCGGTCGACCATGCCATTCATACTGCACAGATTCTCGTTGATATTGGAAATATCACTCTCCGAAATCCCAGATATATAGAAATTGCCGGTTGTTTTTCCATCGTTGATCTGTTCGGTCACCAGTTGTGTCAGTTCTTCCATACTGTATGCGGTCTCATCTGGATGCAGATAGGCCCCGATACGGAAATTGAAAAAATAAAACACAAGGATCACGGCAGCTACAAGTATGGGAATGATGATATGCAGCTTTCCTTTTTTCTGCCTCATTTAATGTTTACTCCTGTCTTTTTCTTCCTCGTCCGGCTCATCGTCTCCTCCATTTCCACCTTTTCCTACCATGATCAATACGACCATCAATACGATGGAGACGATCAGGCAGATGGCTACCAAGAGTGGTTTGCTACTGTCGCCGGTTGCGATTATATTTGCAAGAATTGCGTTCATAATTTACTCCTTATTTTAATTTACATGTTGGTATAGAAGCTGACTGTAATACGCGATTCTACGCAGACGCGCTCTCGCTCACTTCCACACGCAGCGGTACTAAACTCACTGCTATGCAGTTCGTTAAGTGCCGGCGTGTTCCAATGGTCTGCGTATAAATCGGTATATACAGCCAGCTTCATCTACATACAGATCCAATTTATATATCTATATTATATTAAATTATCTAAGTATAAATCGCAACCTTTTTTCTCGTTTGTCTTGTCGGTTCTTGGGATTTGTTGTATATTATATTTCAAACATTAAATACCTGTAAATATTTACAATGTCTTTGGCATATGGCACAAATCAATCCCTTGTTATATGCCTTAGCACAGCGCAAATTATTTACAGAAGATAAAGTGAGGTAGATTATGGCACAGTTATGGGGCGGTCGTTTCACAAAGGAGACGGACCAGTTAGTATATAATTTTAATGCATCGATCAGCTTCGATCAGAAGTTCTACAAGCAGGACATCCGCGGCAGCATCGCGCATGTAACAATGCTTGCAGCAAGTGGTATCCTGACAGATGCAGAACGCGACCAGATCATTGATGGTTTAAACGGCATCCTTGCCGATGTAGAAAATGGAACTTTGGAGATCTCTTCCAAGTATGAGGATATTCACAGCTTTGTGGAAGCAAATCTGATTGACCGGATCGGTGATGTCGGCAAGAAGCTGCACACCGGTCGTTCAAGAAACGATCAGGTAGCACTCGATATGCGTCTGTATGTGCGCGATGAGATTCTCGAAGTTAAGAAGCTTCTTGTATCCCTGATGAAAGAGCTGCATACCCTGATGAAGGAAAATGTAGCTACTTATATGCCAGGCTTTACGCATTTACAGAAAGCTCAGCCTGTTACATTTGCTCATCATGTTGGTGCGTATATGGAGATGTTCAAGCGTGATTACAGCCGATTGACTGATATCTATGCACGTATGAATTATTGTCCGCTTGGTGCAGGTGCTCTGGCTGGAACAACTTATCCTCTGGATCGTGACCTGACTGCCAGCCTTCTGGATTTTGCAGGTCCAACTTTAAACAGTATGGATTCGGTATCTGACCGTGACTACGTGATCGAGATGCTTTCCGCATTCTCCACAATCATGATGCATCTGTCCCGTTTCTCTGAGGAAATCATCATCTGGAACTCCAACGAGTACCAGTTCGTAGAGTTAGACGATGCATACAGCACCGGAAGTTCCATCATGCCACAAAAGAAGAACCCGGATATCGCCGAACTTGTCCGTGGAAAAACCGGGCGCGTGTATGGCGCACTGATTTCCATTCTCACAACCATGAAGGGAATTCCTCTTGCATATAACAAGGATATGCAGGAGGACAAGGAACTTACCTTTGATGCAATCGATACCGTCAAGGGATGTATTGCTTTGTTCACAGGTATGATCTCTACAATGAAGCTCAACAAGCCTGTCATGGAGAAAAGTGCCATGAACGGATTTACAAATGCTACCGATGCGGCTGATTATCTGGTTAATCATGGTGTTCCATTCCGTGATGCACATGGTATCGTTGGTCAGCTTGTACTCTATTGCATCGAGCATGACAAATCCCTGCTTGATATGTCGATTGACGAGTATAAAGCAATCAGCCCGGTATTCGAGGATGATATCTACGATGCGATCAGCTTGAAGACCTGTGTCAGCAAGCGAAATACGATTGGTGCACCGGGAGAAGAAGCAATGAAACAGGTGCTCGCCATCAATGAGGAATATCTGAAGAATTTATAATAATATAGTTATGATTTTTGAAAGGAGTTTACCTTTATGAATAAGACAACAAAAGCGAAATATGATCTTGCGACACGCATGTTGAAGGTGGATATTTCGATCGATGAAGTGGCTCTGATGTCCGGGCTTACGGTAGAAGAAATCGAGAAGTTAAAGGCTGGTATTGAGCCGGAAGAAATCATCGACGAGGCAGCGTTCGCAGAGAAAGCGCTGAAAAACAAGGACAAGTAATAAGCAAGCGAAACAGAACCAGATGGGTGTTTCTAATCTCTTTTCTGTTTAACAATCATCATAAAAAAAGCGATTCGATAAAATTCGAACCGCTTTTTCTATTATATTCTTTTGTCGCATGTGAATCCATCACATGCATTCTTTTTATATCCGATGCCCTACACCTGCTCGTACAGTCTCTGATAGATCTCTGCGGAATTTGACCAGCTGTAGTTCTGCTGCATTGCGCATTCCTGCATACTCTGCCATGCATCCTTCCTGTCGAAGAATACCTGCTTTGAGTAATTAATCGTATTCAGCAACTCATGTGCGTTGTAGTTTGCGAATGAGAATCCGGTTCCGGTTCCATCGAACTCGTTGTAAGGAATAACCGTATCCTTCAATCCACCTGTCTCTCTTACGATAGGCAGTGTACCATAACGGAGTGCCATAAGCTGTGTCAGTCCACATGGCTCGAAGCGGGATGGGACTAACATTGCATCGCACGCTGCATACATCTTGTGTGACAGCTCATCTGAATAATAAATATTTGCAGATACCTTCGCCGGATGGATGCCCTGATAATACCGGAACATATCTTCGTAACGGCGCTCACCGGTACCAAGTACGACAAACTGTGTACCATCGGTACAGATCTCGTTCATGACACGATCAACCAGATCCAAACCCTTCTGGTCGGTCAGTCTGGAAATAATACCGATCATGTAAGCGTTCTTGTCTTCCGGAAGTCCCAGTTCCTTCTGCAAAGCAAGCTTGTTTGCCACCTTGTTCTTGCGGAAGTTCTTCAATGTGTAGTTCTTGTAGATTTTCTTATCTGCAGCCGGATCGTAATCCTTGTAATCAATACCATTTACAATGCCCCATAAGCTCTGGTTTCTCGCACGAAGCAGGCCATCTAAGCCCTCGCCATAATAAGGTGTCTGAATCTCCTGTGCATAAGTATTCGATACGGTTGTGATCTTATCTGCATAAACAAGACCACCCTTGAGCATACTTGCGTCCTTGTCGATTTCCAGCTTGTCCGGTGTAAACAGATAATCCGGGAGTCCGGAATATTCCTGTACGGTCTTGATATCCCATCTTCCCTGAAACTGTAAATTATGGATCGTCATGATTGACTTCATTCCACTATAGAATGGATTGTCCGCAAATAATGTCTTCAGATATACCGGAACCAGTCCTGCCTGCCAGTCATGGCAATGTACGATATCCGGCCGGAATCCGATACTTGGCAGAATCGAAAGTGCCGCCTTGCTGAAATAGCAGAACTTCTCAATATCCCATTTCATATCATCACTGTAGATATTAAACCCATTGAAATAATACTCATTGTCAATAAAATATACCGGAACCCCTTCATATTCCAGATACATAACCCCGACATACTGCTGCTTCCAGCCAATATCCATATGAAAATGCGTCAGATAACGCATCTTCTCCTTGAATTTTGCCGGCAGACACATATAATTCGGAATGATGACACGCACGTCATACTCCTTTTTATCAAAAATTCTCGGCAGTGTACCAACAACATCCGCAAGTCCGCCAGTCTTGATAAATGGTACACATTCCGATGCAATATAAGCCACTTTCTTCATGTTTTTTGTCCTCCCATATCCGACTCTGAAAGTCTCGTAACAAAGTTATCTTAATTTTAGCATAAGCACTCCGATTATTCAATCCATTTTATGGCACATTCTGTCAAAACTCGTCCGGTTCTACCGGCTGGATAACCGGCGCATCTTCTGCAGCATCGCCCGGTCTACCTCCGCCTCTCCGTAACGGATATCCTCATAGCAGCGCGTCAGTTCCGTCACATCTGCCAGCGACTGCTCGCTTAGCTCCACCTCGATCTCCCGTCCTGTTTTCGACTGTTCGAGTGCAATATCATAGCGGTAGCGTTCAATGCAGTCCTTGTAATATCGTCTTGCACGCTGTCTACGCGACAGAAACCGCCGCTGTTCCTCTGTACGCGTCCGCTGTTCTTCTTTTTTCTTTTTCACTACAACCAGTTCCACCTGGTCGGTCGAAATATTGCGTCTCGACATCAGAAACCGGACGAATCGCGCCAATACTTTATACGCAATAAACAATCCCAGACAGATCAGTCCGACATAAAGTACCGGTTCCAGTGTCTGTCCGACGGAACGAAGGCCCACCGGCACATTGCCATCATCAAACTGCTGATGCTCACTTGTCTCCGCCTCTCCGCCCCGGAACCAGAAACTGATATAATGATAGAAAAGTCCGATTGCCATCGCAATCACACGAACTACCGCCAGCATCGCCTGTCCGATCAATGCAATCACTCTGCGGAAATCAAACACTTCACCAAGCACCAGTCCAAGCGTCAGACAGAGGATAATCGCACCAACCATGATTGTATTTACAGACAGTATCTGCCGAATCGGAATTCCCGATACATGACTGGTTGCGTCCAGATAATTTTCCATGCCATCGGTATACACCAGTGCAAGATACAGAAAAAGCAGAATCAGCGCCGTCACATAAGCATAGATCTGCAGTCCCTGTACACCGAGATGTCCGCTCACAAGATACACAATCAGACACAGTAGAAAAGACGGCCACGGAAGCTCATCCATCTGCTTCCTTTTATTTTTCCATGTGCTTTTTACAGATGCCATCAAAAGATAACACGGAATCAGAAAATAAAACCATTGAGTCTCCGTCGATACCGGCAATAAAAACATTGGCAGCCGCAGCACCGCATGTCCGACAAACAGCCACACATAATGCCCCGCCTTCTCCCGCAAAATATACGAATATACAAACATCGCACCCGTGATTGGAAGCAGAAAGTAATGTACATCCTGTTTTAACAGTACAACTTCAAAAAAAGCAAAGCACAGACTGCAGCAAAGCCATTCATATAACAGCTGCAGAAGCTTCGTGACCTGTAACAGTTTAGATTTCATTCCACTTCACCTCCACGCCCTGCATATAGCTGCGCCATCCAGTCTTGTCCTGAATGTCATAATACGGAACTACCATGTGCAGCTCCGGGTGATTTTTATGCATATAATCAAGTTTCAAAAGCAGATCTTCTTTGTAATAAGGAGAAATAATCACATACGTCACCTGCTCTTTCATGTGCTGTATCTCATTATCTACCAACTGCAGGAACGAATCAATTCCCGCATTTTCCCTGATACGTGCCAGATATTTGTCAATCGTTGTTCCATGTTCTATCGACATGCCCGCTTCCACACGCTCACAGGCTCCGGTCATGCAGTCAATCCCGTTCGATACAAGCTCCACCGACACTTTATGCCGCAGAAAATAATCGGCAATCGTCCCTGCCATCCGGATACTCATTTCCTGCAGATATTCGGTCTTCACCATGATATTGGTCTCCAGATCAAGCAGAATCCGCACACGCTGTTCCGATGTATAGCCATACATATTTACCATGAGCCTTGATGCCTTTGCGGTCGCTTTCCAGTTGATCTTCCCATAGGTATCGCCATAGGTGTATTCCCGGATTCCACGAAATGTGTACGGATCCTCCATCTGGTTCCGTCTTGTCTCAAGTTCCCCTAATAAATGTGTGCAAAACATCGATAGTTCCGGTGTCGCAGCGCGTTTCGGCAGCACGTACAGCCACGCATCAGATTTGCAGCTATACGCGAAGTTCGTTGTCATGAAGAAATCCCGCGCCGTCATATTCAGACTCGGTATACCATACAGTCCCCGTTTTCCGGTCTGAAATGGCAGCCGCCGCGTGATCTTCCGGCAGCCAAGCACAGAGAACACATCGTTTCGATAATAGCTGTCAGTCACGACCGTATTTTCTGTATCTGAAAACTGAAAGGAACGGTCGGTCGAAAATTTGACGTGAAAGACCGGCAAAGGCAGAAACTTCCCATTGTAGATAACTTCTGTCAGGGCGCTCGCATCCCCTTCTCTGACGCACGCATCCTCAAATGAAATTGTCACATCAAGATTCCGGTTCCACCATTTCGCGTACAGACGTTTCTGCACAATATAAACCAGACTCGCAATCACAAGTGCAACAATCAGATTCACTGTTTCCAATCCTCCACCGGTACTTCGACCGCTGCTACAATCTCCTGCATCCGTTCGTTGTTATCCTTTGTACTTCCATAGGTCAGCAGACGATGTGCCAGCACACATGGAGCAAGCAGCTTCACATCATCCGGTATCACATACGTTCTTCCCTGCATTGCCGCATAACACTGCGATGCACGGACAAGTGCCAGCATCGCGCGCGTGCTGACCTCTGTCATGACGCCATGGTTCTTTCCGGTCTCCTCCACGATCCGGACAATGTATTCCCGGATACATGGATGTACAGTTACCTTTCTTGCTGCTTCACGCATCTGTGCAATCTGCTCCGCCGTGCAGACCGGTTTCAAAGAAAGAAGCGGATGTTCTCCCATGAAAGTCTCCATCACGTGCAGTTTCGCCTGCGTATCCAGCTGTCCCATCGAAAGTTTCATCATGAAACGGTCGATCTGTGCTTCCGGGAGCGGATAAGTTCCGGTTGTCTCGATCGGATTCTCCGTCGCAATTACCAAAAAAGGCTCCGCCAGAGGTAATGTCTCCCCATCGATCGTCACCTGTTTTTCCTCCATCGCCTCTAACAGACTCGCCTGTGTCCGCGGCGTCGCACGATTGATCTCATCAGCAAGCAGAACATTTGTAAATACCGGTCCCTTCACCAGATGAAACTCGCCATCCTTCTGACTGTACACATTCAATCCCGTGATGTCACTCGGCATCAGATCCGGCGTAAACTGCACTCGTTTCTGCTCTACATCCAGCAGACGTGCAAATGTCTTGGCAAGTGTCGTCTTTCCACTTCCCGGACGATCCTCTAACAGCACATGTCCACCAGCAAGCAGAGCGACTAGCAGCTTCTCAACAACCTCCTCTCCGGCAATCACAACCTTCGATGCTTCCGCGATCACATTCTGTGTTATTTTCTGCACCTCTGTAACTTCCATAATTCCTCCTGTTTTCTATCTTATTTCTGCGTATATTCCATATATAAATTTATTCTAGCATAATCTTGCAAAAATGGAAAATTTTTTACACGTTTTCACCAATCTATGATATAGTTGATTTATCATATTTCGGGAGGTTTCCTATGAATTGCAAAGCATGCGGACATGCATTAAATCAGTATGGCATCTGTCCGGTCTGCGGCTGGCAGGATCCATCGTACGGACAGCAATCGTCCTACAATGAGCAGCAGATACAGTATCAGCAGCCATACAACAGGCAGCAGATGTACAATCAGCAATCGTCCTACAGCGGACAGCAGATGTACAATCAGCAACAGTCATACAACGGGCAGCAGATGTACAATCAGAAGCCATACAACGGACAACAGATGTACAACCAGCAATCGTCCTACAACGGACAGCAGATGTACAATCAACAACCATACCAGCAGCCACAAGGTTCCGTTCCACCAACTCCAACACCTAAGAAAAAATGGCCGCTCTTTGCCATCATCGGCGGATGTGTTGTTGTTCTGGCAATCGGAATTGCACTGATCGTAACCAAACGCCCGATCAAGGATCTGACAAACGACAATTCCAATACAACAACGGAACATTCTACCATGCCTTCTACAACGGAGGCAGCCGTGACTGAGCATCCCCAACAGGCAGAAGCCGGCACGAAAACCGTTATGATCTACATGGTCGGTTCCGATCTGGAAAGCCAACATCAGGCAGCTTCCACTGATATTGAAGAAATGCTTGATTCCGGCTATGATGAATCAAATATGAATGTCCTGATCTACACCGGTGGCTGTACAAACTGGCACAACCGCAACATCCCGGAGGATGCCAACTCGATTTTGAAGATTGAAAACGGATCGTTGACGGAGCTTACTTCCAAGGATGCTTCCAACATGGGTGATCCATCAAACCTGACAGAATTCTTAAATTACGGTTACGCGAACTATCCAGCAGAACAATATGACCTGATCTTATGGAACCACGGCGGCGGCGCATTCTTCGGATATGGCTTTGACGAGACAACCAATGACAGTCTGACCTTAGACGAACTCGATCAGGCATTTGCAGACTCGCCATTTCATGACGGAAACAAGCTGGAGTTTATCGGATTTGACGCCTGTCTGATGGCGAACATTGAGACTGCACACACGTTAAGTCCTTACGCCAATTACATGATAGCTTCCCAGGAATCGGAACCTGGCAGCGGATGGTCCTACTCTTTTCTTGCCGATATCGGAACACTTCAAAACGGCAAAGACATCGGACAGAAAATCGTGGACAGCTACATGCAGGATACCACAGATTATATGAACAGCATGCCATTTTCCTATACAACAATCTGCTTATCCGTATTGGATCTGAGCCAGGTAGAAACATGTGAGACGGCATTAAATGATTTGTTTGCTTCTGTCAATAAAGATTTCAACGAAAGCACCTACCCGCAGTTTTCTTCTATGCGTAAAAATTCCAAGGAAATTGCAGCAGCCTACTCCTATACAGAAGGTTCCTATGACGTCATCGATCTTGCCGATTATGCATTACATATGAAATCCATCTATCCGGCAGAATCCGGTGCCCTCTCGGACGCATTGAGCAAACTGATCGTGTATTCCGATGCAAATGAGTCAAAGATCAATGGTGTATCAATCTATCATCCATATTACACGAAGCAATATGCATCTTCGTTAATACCGATGTACACAACCTTCGATTTTGCAGAAAATTACACAAGCTACATTTCCCGGTTCGCCGGTATGCTGACCGACACCGACGCATTTACCGTAACATGGAATCCAGAAGATCTCGTTCCAACAATGAATGGTGATTCCACATTCTCCGTTACACTAAATGCCGAACAATCTTCTGCTTTACAGAATGCGTATTTTGTAATTGCAAAGAAAGATCAGGAAAAGGACGGCATGTATGATCTGGTTGCATTAAGCTCCGCTATCTCAAACGATGGAACTGGAAAGCTGACCGCTGATTTCGACGGACAGATTACCTACATGCAAAATGACACAACCAAAGAAAACTACGAACTGATGTATACTGTGCAGGAAAAGACAGATACCTACACCCGCTATCTGATCTCCAGTATCCTCTACAATGACGATATCGAAGGAGACGACAGTATGTATGCATATTTTGTCTTAGAGGTATCCGATGAACATCCAGAGGGACAGATTCTGGGTGCTTATCCGATTGACAATTATATCAACACCGAAGGAAATGAGATCTTCCCGGAGCGTTACGAGATTGATATCAACGACTACCAGAATGTCGCGTTCGGATATTTCTCTCACCGCTTCACCTCAAACGAAGACCTCACAAACTTCAACGATGCAGACTGGGCAGATCTGACGATCAATTACAGCTCGTTCCCAATCTCCGAAGGCTTCACGCCGATACGGGATGCATTGCTTGCCGGAGAAGAATATTATGGTATGTTCATCTTTGAAGATATGCAGGGGAACAGACATTGTTCAAGTCTGGTACAGATTCAGTAAATAACTTATCACAAAAATGCGTCAGCTTAACGCTGGCGCATTTTTTCATATCCACTCCGGCTGCCACTGCTGGCAGTTTCCTGATCATATTTATCTTTCAACCGGTCGATATCCGACTTCACTCCGCGCACATCGAAATGTGGCAGTTCAAATTTATATCCATTGTCCGCTAAGAAACGATGTGCAACCGAAAATGTAATATCATCGAAGTTCGTCATAAACCGATGATTGATCTCTCTGACGCAGCTCTCCACACTCTCGTATTTTCCAGGATTAATCTCCGAAAATACCTGATAGAAGGTATCGAGGCAGATGCTTCTCTGACTCTCAAAGTCGGATGTGACATTCTGCACCGGAAACGCATGCAGATATGCTCTTAACCACGCCGAATCCCCACGATACCACTGTGAAACGGTATCATACTTTTGATCCATGTCAAAAATCTCCCGTTCCCAGCAGTTTGACATATACGATGCATCCACGATCCGGTCAATCTCCTCATTGGTCAGATACAAATCATACTTCTGATTAAATTTTTGAACAATCTTTCTTCGCTTTGGTACAGCCTTTGTAAGTCCCGTCACGGTCATTCCCGCTTTTGCATCTGACTGGCTGTAATGCTGGGTATAATAATCATAATCGTTCTGCTTCTGTCTGGCTTTTCCCTTGGATGATTTCGATATCAGCCATGCTATAAGCCAGATCGGAGCACCGAAAACAGCTATGATCAACGATACCAGTAACAGTACACTAAAACTAGAACTAAAGCTTGACAAGCCACTAAATATAAAGAGCAAAAAGACGATCAAGCCAAATTTGTCGTGCAGTTTACTGTATATCTTCGGGTTGTTTCTACCATACATTCCATACCAAATAAAGAATATAAATACAAGTGGCATGTTACTCCTTTACTTACTCATTCCTCTTGCCGACTCCGTCGTCAAGAACGTATCGCCCTCATCCCTCTTGCCGACTCCGTCGTCAAGAAAGGTCTTCGTAAAAAAATGCTGGCAAGCCGCATTTTTTTACTCATCCCAGTTATGATACACCGACTGCACATCGTCATCCTCATCAAGCATATCAAGGATACGGTTCATCTTCTTGATATCATCCTCCGATGTAAGCTCTACATAGTTCTGAGGAATCATTGTGACCTCTGCCTCAGCCATCGGAATATTCTCTTTCTCAAGAGCTTCACGAACGACTGTGAACTCATCCGGAGAAGTTAAGATCTCGAAGCTGTCCTCTTCCTCGTTGAAATCTTCTGCTCCTGCGTCAAGTGCGATCATCATCAGATCATCTGCTTCCATATCGCAGTCCTCTTTCGCGATGATAATCTGTCCCTTCTCATCAAACATATAAGATACACAACCAGTTGTTCCGACATTTCCGCCACCCTTTGTAAATGCATTTCTTACATTGGATGCTGTACGGTTCTTGTTATCGGTAAGCGCATTTACGATGATCGCTGTTCCGCTTGGGCCATAGCCTTCATATGTAATTGTTACATAGTTTACGGAATTTGCATCACCGGCTGCCTTCTTGATACCACGATCAATCGTATCGTTTGGCATGTTATTTGCTTTTGCCTTTGCAATGACATCACGCAACTTGCTATTGTTCGCCGGATCCGGTCCACCTTCTTTTACGGCAACTGCAATCTCACGACCAATGATCGTAAATACTTTTCCCTTTGCAGCGTCGTTTTTCTCTTTCTTGTGCTTAATGTTCGCAAATTTTGAATGTCCTGACATTGTTTGTTACTCCTCTTCCTTTAGTTTCGTGATTTTAACAGTAATAATTCTGTTATCTTCTATTTTTACCGGGATAAATTCATACCCCTGATATTCTATCTTAAAGGATTCACCCTCTTCCGGCAATCGTCCATGCTCATAGAGCAGGAATCCGTTTAACGTCTCGAAATCCTCATCTGGGAATTCGATTCCAAGTAAATCCTCCAGATCTTCTAACGTTGCTCCGCCGTCAACCAGATATTCGTCCTCCGACTGCTTCTGGATTTCTTCCGGCTGTTCCTCATCGTGCTCATCCAATATATTTCCGACGATTTCTTCTAAGATATCCTCCATCGTGACAATACCTTCCGTCTGTCCATATTCGTCCACCACGACTGCCATATGGATTTTCTCCCGCTGCATCCGTTGCAAAAGCTCCGATACATCCTTCGTCGGATGTGTCACGATCGCCTTATCTACGATGTCTGCAATCGGTGATTTTGGATCTTTCATATAGACCGCAATCAGATCTTTGATATGTATGAGTCCGATGATATTATCCAGATCCTCCTCATAAACCGGATATCTGGAAAAATTATTCTCTACTGCAAGCTGCAATGCCTGCTCCACGGTCTGTGTGTTCTCCACAGCAACAATCTTCTGCCGTGGTGTCATGATATCCTTCGCTTCCTTGTCTCCGAATTCGAAAATGTTGTTGATCAGTTCCATCTCGCCTTCTTCGATCAAACCCTGCTCATGTCCTTCCTCAACCATGGAAAGAATCTCTTCTTCTACTTTGTCTTCGTCCACCTTCTTCGAAAAGAATTTTCGAAAACCACTGGGCCCGCTTTGTGACATAGTTGTTCTTTCTCCTTTTATAATTCTAAGCTGATGCGCAGCGCCTCGTTCACGCGGCGGATAATCGTATTGTCCAGATGACAGACTTTTTCTTTCAGTCTCTGTTTGTCGATCGTGCGCACCTGCTCTAACAGTATAACAGAATCCTTGGCAATATCGCAATACCTGGAATCAAGTTCTACATGCGTTGGAAGCTTCGCCTTGTGCATCTGCGACGTAATCGCCGCAATAATCACAGTGGAACTGTATTTGTTCCCCGCTTCATTCTGAATAATAAGTACCGGACGGACACCGCCCTGTTCAGATCCCACGACCGGACGCAGGTCTGCATAATAAATATCTCCACGTCTGATAATCAATGCCTTCACACTCCTATTGTTGTTCAAACTATTACAAGTATTTCCAACAATTCTTCTGTGTATGCAATCAAATAAAACTATATTATCAAACTGCGTATCTTCCAGCCTTTCTTTTACTCTGCTGTTTCTTTTGCTATGATCTGCTCGATGCTTCGCACAATATCTCCGGCAATCATGCTGTACTGTCCCTTTTCTTCTGCGGCTGCCTGCCCTGCCATACCATGCATGCAGACACCAAGCTTTGTCGCTTCAAACCGATCCATCCCCTGTGCCAGAAGGCCTGCAATAATTCCTGTCAGCACATCGCCGGATCCGCCCGTTGCCATGCCGTTTGTACCTGTTATATTAATATATGCCTGAAGCCCGCCATCGGACACCACCGTGCGCGCATCTTTTAATGCAACGACCACGTTGTGACGCTTGGCAAACTCTCTTGCAAGATTGTATTTGTTCGCCTTGATGTCAGTCACTGACTGATTCGTGAGTCTTGACATCTCCATCAAGTGTGGCGTCAAAATGAGCTTCGAATGCATCGTCTCGAACAGATCCATATGCTCGGACAACACATTGATTCCATCGGCATCTAAGACAACCGTGCCATCAAAGCTACGAAGCACCTTGTCAACCAGATACTGCGCTGCTTCCCCGGTTCCAAGCCCAGGACCTAACACAAGCACATCTGCCCAGCCCATGACCGTCTTCATTGCACTGCGCATCGTGTCAATGTCATCTTCTTTATATGTCGTAAGCAATGCTTCCGGAAGTCTCGACTGGATAATCTCGCGATTTTCCTCTACAGTACACACGCGCACCAGCCCACAGCCCATACGGTAAGCAGCCTCTGCGGAAAACAGTGCCGCTCCTGCCATATTTTTACTGCCTGCGATGATTCCGACCTTGCCATAAGTTCCCTTGTGAGAATCCCTTTTTCTATGTGGAAGCAGTTCCTCTACATCCTTTGGATCATAGGTGTATAACCGTGGCTCTACAAAATCAATCGCCTGCTTCGGGAATCCGATATCTACCACGGATACCTCTCCTGCGTACTCATATCCCATACCCATGAGAAGTCCGAGCTTCATCAGCCCGAATGTCACAGTCGCATCTGCATGGAACGCTGTACCAAGCAGGAACCCGGTTGTCGCATCGATTCCAGATGGTACATCAATGGCTAACTTATAACCATCCATATCATTTAATGCCTTGATCACTTCTGCCTGCTTGCCCATCACAGCACGTGACAGACCAACACCGAAGATGCCATCGATGACCACATCATATCCGGCGTTCACAAGTTCATCCACAAACTTCATATTCAGCTTCTTGGCGATCGCATACTGCGCGTCAAAACCGGTACTGGCGG
Source organism: Lachnospiraceae bacterium UBA4711 (assembly GCA_002404515.1). Lineage (GTDB taxonomy): Bacteria > Bacillota > Clostridia > Lachnospirales > Lachnospiraceae > Coprococcus_C. The sequence goes on from DHJV01000111.1 coordinate 93,136, forward strand.
ACTTCAATCCGTCCACCCAGTAAATTTCGACATCGTATCCTTCCATCATGAGGATTCGTCCGGCCGCAATTCCATCTCCGCCGTTATTTCCACTCTCGACTACAATCAGCACATGCGCGCCCACTGGAAACCGTTCCTTCACATGCTCGGCAACACGAAGTGCCGCACGCTCCATCAGTACAAGCTGTGGAATTCCTATTACATTGGTTGCAAATTCATCAATTCTGAACACTTCCTGTCCAGTTGCAATGTATCTCATTTCTTCGTCCCCCGAATGACTAAGTATATAGGCATTTTACCCCAAATGTCGTATAAATACAATATCTGGTTTCGGGAATCCTTGGTTTCTCTACACTTTTGTCGATTTTCGCCTTGACAATTTTCCAGAACTAAGATACCTTTGAAGTATCTATGAAAGAAACGAAGGGAGGAAGGAATCATGGTATTTATCGAAGGCGTCGGCTATGTGAACGACAGCAGTGCCGTTGCAACGCCGAATCGTACACAGTCCGTATCGGAAACAACAGCAAATTTTGATGGTATGCTTCGCACGGAAACCGATAAATTAAATCAGGCATCTGTCACAACAAACCTTGATTCCATCTTCAAGGAAGCCGCTGACAAATACGGTGTATCCGAACGGCTCTTAAAAGCAGTCGCCTATACAGAATCTGGTTTTCAGGCAAATGCGACCTCCTCTTCCGGTGCAATGGGGATCATGCAGCTCATGCCAAGCACGGCAAGCGCGTATGGCGTATCCGATCCTTACGATGCCTACCAGAATATCATGGGCGGTGCAGCCGTACTGAAGGATCTTCTGAATATGTTTCAGGGAAACCAGTCGCTTGCGATCGCAGGCTATAATGCCGGATGTGGCAATGTGAAAAAATATGGCGGTGTACCACCTTTTACAGAGACGCAGAATTATGTTGCCAAGGTCACAAGTCTCATGCAGACCGGTGTATCGGTTCCTGCAAATACAGTCACAGTAAATCCTTCTGCAAACACCACTTTCAATACCGGAACAACTACAAACGAAAATTCCAATACCGCGAACGACACGACCGCTTCCGCGGAAACGGCTAAAAAAAATGCGGAAATTCTCGCAGAGATCAAAGAAATTATCTCTGCCATTTCCACACTTACATCAAATCAAAACACGTATTCAAATACATCCATACAGAGTGGTCTTTCCGCATTAAACGGTACATCTTCTTCCAATTTCAGTGCGAGCAGTCTGCTTTCCTCTTATGGAAATCCAATCTCTACGATTCTGTCATCGTTACAGAATGTAGATGCGACAGACACTGACAGTCTGCAGAAAGTATTATCCTATGCAGAATACCAGCTACTCACCAGCCACTATGCGAACATGGTTGATATCATCTCAGTTTTAGGCAGCACAGGACTAAGTACCGACAGTGATAACGATGATTCCTTATCCCACCTTTTCGAACTCGCAATACAGCAAAACATGCGCAAAGTCATAAACGTCATGGGAAATTCTACTTCCCTTCTATAAAATACAAAGAGTTGGTTGTCCATTCAATTCTACGCAGACGCGCTCCCGCTCGGTTCAGCACGTAACGGTACTAAATTCGTGCTTCGCACTCATTAAGTGCCGACGTGCTTCAACGGTCTGCTTTAGAATATGAATGAAACAACCAACTCTTTTTACACTTTACAGTGAAGAAAATTTCCCTTACCTTATCTGTCAGATTATCTTTGCTCGTCCTTCAATTTTCTCAGCACTAACACACTGATACCTGCGCACAAGTACGTCGAACCATACAGGATCAGCCATGAACGAACCGTCCTTGCCTTGGAACGTACATACATCTTGTTCTCTTCCGTCTCGGCTGGTTCATACTCTGCTTCGATCGTCTGCGGCTCCGATGTATATTCATCGAACGTCTGCGGATTATTCGCCAATGCCGAATATGTTTCAACCGCATCCTGCAGTTCGTTGATCTTTTCATCGTATGCTTCCTGCATCTCTGCAATTGCATCGTTACAGGTGGCAACCAGATCATCAAACTGTTCCTCTACCTGTTCACTTTCTTCCTGCCCCGGTGGATCAAGTGAATTCAGGTCACAGGTGCTTCCGATGGATTCCATCGCCCAACGGGAATACGTCAGATACGAAAGCTTATCTGTCACACCATTTAACTCGAACAGAATACCTGAGAAAATCAGCTGTACGATCAACACAAATGGTGCAATCGCCATCGCACGGTCCGCACTCTTCGTGATAGAGGAAAGCAGCAATCCCATACCTGCTGACGCATAGATCGTAAGGAATATCAAAACAATCATTTCAATCGTTGCATTGGAAATAATGACACCCTTACAGTCCGGTGCACCCTTGATCAACACGAATGTCAAAACAAGTATCACTGCCTGAATCAGGGATATCACGCCCTGCACAATGTACTTTGACAACATGTAAATCGACAGCTTCAGGTTACCCATATATTCTCGTTTCAGAATGACACGTTCCTTGTTAACCTCCTGAATCGTGTTCAGAAGTCCCATCCAGATACCACCACTCATCAACGTAAATAAGATCGACTGTGTCTCCGTAAACAGTTCATAAATGCCAGTTCGTGCAACCAAAGTGAGTAATAATCCAATAATCAGCGGCTGTCCGAAAATCAGCGCCAATCGCTGTATATCATTCATAATCAGGGTCGTATATCTTCGTACCAGAATTCCAAGCTGTGCAAATCCACTGACTGTTCTCGGTTTGATTGCCTCGCCGTTTGACTCGCGCACCTGTCCGCTTACCGCATTGATACCGGACATCTTAAACTGCGTCTCCCAGCCCTTTGAATCAGCCGTGATAATATCATAGACCTTCACAAGATCGTCTGTGTGGAAGAAATCTTTAATCCCTGCCGGACTTCCACAATAACAAAGCCGTCCGCCATATCCCATGATGATAACCTTATCACACAGGTCAAGATTGTTAATCGTATGGGTTACCATAACGATCGTCTTTTCCTGCTCCTTTGACAGCTTGGATAACGTCCGCATCAGATGTTCTTCTGTTCCCGGATCAAGCCCGGATGTCGGTTCATCCAGGAAGAAAAGTCCCGGATTCGCCAGAAGCTCTACCGCGATGCTGGCGCGCTTTTTCTGTCCACCGGACAGACGGCGGATATAAGTATCCTTATGCTCCGAAAGTTCTACCATACGAAGCACTTCTTCAATCCGCTCCTCGATTTCCTGATCGCTTGTATCCTGCGGCATCTTCATCTTCGCCGTATAATAAAGCATCTTTTTCAGCGTAATATTCTCATAAATGATATCCTGCTGTGGTACAAATCCAATGATATTTTTGAGTGTCTGGAAATTCTCATGCAGATCTGTGCCATTGCAATATACATGTCCGGTCACCTTGGAATCAAAGCCACTCATCGCCGTCATCAAGGTTGTCTTTCCAGCACCGGAACCACCGATGATTGCAACAAATTCATTTGCCCCGATACTCAGGCTGACTTTATCCAGAATTGTCTTCTTTCCACCCTTCGCAGGTACTTCCTTGTTTAAGTCGTGTACCTCTAATGCAATACCTTCCGGGTTCACCTTGTAATACAGGACATTTCCATCATAGATAAATGTCGTATTCAGGATGGTAAAGATATCTTTGTTTGACAGACAGTACGGCTTCACAATTCGGCTTCCATTTACGAACACACCGTTTGTCGAGCCATTGTCAAACACATAGAATTGATTTTTTACTTTACGGATACCTGCATGATATCTGGAAATCGCAACGTTTTTCAACCGGATATCACAATCTGACGCACGGCCAATGCTGTTGTCTCCATCATGCAGGGAATATGTCTTCCAACGGCCTTCTTTCTGCTGTCCATTATACAACAGAAGCACCGGATCAATGCCATCCATCGAATGGTTCGTTCCAAGACGCACGATCATGTCTCTGCCATCGCCACCATAATACTGATCGGGTACCATCTGGATAAACTGCGTACCATAGGCAAGATAAGAACCGTTCGAGCTGTGATTGTCACGGATATAGCATCTGCCTTCCTGCAGATATATCTCACCATGATTGCCTGAGACAATACTGGAATTTAACCGGATACTGTTGTTCTCATTCCGCCCGAAGGTATAAGCACCATCTGCAAGCTCACTCAGATCATATTCCTGTATTCCATTTCCATCTACAATAACTAACGAGCTTTTTCCTGTCGTATTTCTCTGGTATTGCTGCAACATTGACTCGTCAAACAACACCGTTTTTTCTTCTCTGTCTCCCATATATCCTCCCCTCTATACTATAAGAAAAAGGACTGTTGCACATATAATACAACAGTCCCTTTAGTTCCTGCTTACTTATCCACGCTTGAGGAAATCCGGAATCTTGATTCCGCCGCCATTGCCTGTCTCTCTCTTTGCAGGAGCTGGCTTTGCTGCACTTGAAATGTCAGCACTTACCGATGGCTTTGCTGCCGGAGTGGACATGAAAGATGGTTTTGTTGCGGTTCCCATCGGCTTTACACTTGTAATTGGCTGGCTCGCATATGTAGGAGTTTTACCAACCGGTGCTACTGTCGGCTTTACAACAGAAGGCTTTGCCGGATTCTGCATAACCGGCTGTGTTGCCGCATTGTCCTCAATACCTGTTGCGATGATTGTGATACATACATCCTCACCCATCACATCATTATCTACAGTACCAAATATGATATTTGCGCCGTCACCAGCGACTTCTGTCAGGTATGTGATTGCATCGTATGCTTCGACGATACCGATATTTCCCGAGAAGTTTACGATGATATCGCTTGCACCACTGACGGTTGTCTCCAGCAATGGGCTGTCCATAGCAGACTTGATTGCATCCACTGCCTTGTTATCACCACTGGCACGTCCGATACCGATATGAGCGACACCCTTGTCACGCATAACTGTCTGGATATCTGCAAAGTCAAGGTTGATCAGACCCGGCTTATTGATCAGGTCTGTTACACCCTGTACACCCTGCTGCAATACCTCATCTGCCTTCTTCAAAGCTTCCGGGATACTTGTACGCTTATCGCAGATCTGTAACAGCTTGTCGTTTGGAATAACAATCAGAGTATCTACATTTTCTTTTAACTTTGCAATACCATTGATAGCATTGTTCATACGAGGCTTACCCTCGAAAGAGAATGGCTTTGTTACAACGCCGACGGTCAGGATTCCAAGATTTCTTGCAATCTCTGCTACGACCGGAGCAGCACCTGTACCAGTACCACCACCCATACCACAGGTAACGAATACCATATTGGCATCCTTCATGATATCGGTAATCTCTTCTCTGTTCTCTTCTACTGCATTTGCTCCGATTTCAGGCTTTGCACCTGCACCGAGTCCCTTTGTCAGCTTCTCACCAATCTGAATCTTTGTTGTTGCACGATTCTGTGATAAGATCTGCTTGTCTGTGTTGATGGCGATCAGCTCGACGCCTTCCACATTCTCATCAATCATTCTGTTTACTGCATTGTTACCAGCTCCACCTACACCAATCACAAGGATTCTTGCAGGGGTTTTCTCGTCATTCGATTTTATTTCAAGCAAGGTCTTTTCCTCCTTTATTCTATTTGCGCATTATTAACCTATATAATATAGGTTTTTGTTGAAATAATCAATAGGTTTACGTAAAATTCACTTAATTTTTGCTAAAGCTCGCAGTTGCATTTTCCGAATCAAAGTCTTTCATGTACAATGTTCCGGACATACCTTCCAGATTTTTCAGTATGTTGCCCAGATTCATCATCTGAACCGCCAGATATTCCCCCTCTCCCAATTCGATTGTAATGCCTCCATGCTGAAGGACAATTTCATTTTCAGCGGTGAACTTGATACCGTCAATCTCCAGATCGTATTTTTCCACCAACTGCGTGATAGTCAGTATTGTCTGGAATTTCTTGTCGTCATCACTTGGCAGCTTCTTGCCGATATCCCACTCTGTAAAGGTCAGACCTTTGATGAGTGGTACACTACCGACACGCTTCTTTGACGAATCCAATACTATACCATCTTTATCAAAATACACATAGTCGCCCTTGTATAACACACAGCCGGCTATGGATTTTTCGTAAACTGTCACAGTTACCGTGTTCTTATCTGTCAGTTCCAGATCCATCTTGCTTACAAAGGACAGATCTTTCAGTTTATTCATCTTACTTTTTATATACAACAACAATGTGTTGTCCAGTGGTGCTTCTTTCTTCATCGCATCGCTGACCGACTGTGTATTTACGATCTCACAGCCTTCCACCTGCACCTTATCGACCGTCCATGTCGACAGATACGCAAGCGTTCCAAGTATCATTACAAGTATAAACAATACAATCCAATGTTTCTTCAAAACGATTCTCCTTTTGTTTCTATGTACCGCTCTGATTTACCGCTGCATCTGCAGCTCTTCTTTCGTTGGTGCCTCATATGGAAGCATCTGTCTCGACACACTTAGCACAAATCCCATCTCTACCATCAGAAACGCCAGTGATGTACCACCATAACTGATAAACGGAAGCGGGACACCCGTGTTCGGGATGACATTGGTAACAACACCGATGTTGATGATCATCTGTACTGCGATATGCGTCATAACACCGGTTACAACCAATGCACCATACCGGTCTCTGGCATGATTTGCAATATATCGGAGCTGTACAATCAGCATAACGAATAATGCAATGACGCAAAGCGCGCCGAACAGTCCAAGCTCTTCACAGATAATCGCAAAGATCATGTCGTTATGCGACTCCGGCAAAAATCCAAGCTTCTGGATACTCTGTCCCAAGCCTTTTCCAAACAATCCGCCGGAACCGATCGCATACAGTGACTGCATCGTCTGGTATCCCGAATCACTCGTCTCCGGATGCAGCCATGCATCGATTCGATCACCACGATAACCAACCGTTGTAATAAGAAGCACACCAGCGACTACAAGTGCTATAACCGGCATAACCAGAATCTTATAATCCGGACATGCCACAAATATAATCACGACCATGATTGCCACACAGACAACCGCGGTACTCAAGTTCTCTTTTGCAATCAAACCCGCACTGACAATACAAGGTGCAATCAACCGGATGATTCCCTGATAAGAAGTCAGGTACTTCGGATGCTTCACGCATGCACTCGGCAGATACAGGATAATCAGCAGCTTTACAATCTCAGACGGCTGTAACTGAATACCGCCGACTTCGATCCAACGCTGTGAACCATTGGAGGATACACCCAGCACCAACGCGATACCGGCACAGACAATCATCGCTGTGACGATCAGCCGCTGCATCATCGGGCGCTTGTAAAACTGATAGTTAAAACAGGATACCAACATCATTACAAAGACACCCGCCAATCCGATCATACCCTGCCTCATCGCAAAATATCCGCTTGAAAGTCCGGAAAGCGTTGCGCGGTATGCACTCGCACTATATACCATCATGACACCAAACGCCAGCAAAACGACAACCAAGAAAATCGTCTGATAATCAATATATCCGCCGGTCGCGAATACTTTATTCTTTTTCAATTTTCTTCTGCCATATGCCATAGTTCAGACGCTCCTGTCTTTTCTTTTTCCGCTTTCCTAGGAAAGCGCATTTACATATTCCTTGAACATGTCTCCACGCTGCTCATAATTATCAAACATACCCCAGCTTGCACATGCCGGTGAAAGAAGCACCGCATCGCCCGGCTGTGCATGTGTATGGCAATACTCCACAACCTGTTTTAAATCATCCATCATTACAATGTTTTCAAATCCATGTTTTCTTGCACAGTCTGCAATATCCTGTGCCGTCTGTCCGATCAGAAGCAGACATTTTACTTTGCCGTCAAAGCTCTCGATCCACTCATCATAGGTAGACTTCTTATCATAGCCGCCACCAATCAGATACGTCGGACGCACCATTGACTGGATTGCCTTGATTGCAGCATCCGGGTTTGTACCCTTAGAATCATTATAATAATTCACATCATTTAACGTGCGCACATATTCGATCCGGTGTGCCACACCCTTAAATGCACCACATACCTTACGGATCGTCGCAATATCTGCTCCCATATAATAAGATATTGCAACCGCAGCCAAAAGATTCTCTATATTGTGATCTCCAAGCAACTGGAATTCAGAAAGTGGCATCACATAGGTTTCTTTGCCATTCTCCCGGATTACAACCGCGTCATCCTTGACGATCACACCGGACTCCAGTTCCTTTTTATGGCTGAATAAAATTACCGTTGCCGGAACCTTATCAATACGCTTCACCGTCTCCGGGTCGTCGTAATTCATCACTGCATAATCTTCCTTCGTCTGATTCTTCGTGATATCCAGCTTACAGTTTGCATAGTTTTCAAATGTATAATGCCGGTTTAAGTGATCCGGTGTGATATTCAGTATCGCGCTCACATGTGGGCGGAATGTATGAATCGTCTCCAACTGGAAGCTGCTGATCTCTGCAACCGTAACCGAATCGGAACTGCTCTGATCAGACAGGCTTGTGTACGGGATTCCGATATTTCCCACAACAAATGTTTTGTCGTTGTAGGCCTTCATGATCTCGCCAACCAGCGTTGTCGTTGTCGTCTTTCCGTTCGTACCCGTAATGGCTGCCACAGTGCCCTTCTCGTAAGTATAAGCAAGCTCGATCTCACTCCATACCGGGATGCCTGCTTCTTTTACCTTCAGTGCAAAGGGTGCGTCGACCGGGATACCCGGACTGATAACCATGCAGGAAATATCTGCAAGCAATTCGTCCGTCAGTGCACCAAGCCAGATTGTTAATGCTTCCGGCTTCTTGTCAAACCCAAGCTTTTCAAGAATCACGGCTTCTGTGAGTGTCCCCTTCGGATTCTCATCGAACAATACAACCTGCTCTCCATTTCGAAGAAGCTGCTCACTTGCACAAATTCCACTTTTTCCTGCTCCTGCAACTAATACTTTCTTATCGAACATCGTTTTCCCTCTTTTCCATTCTATCTAACGTCCCTAAATTGCCAGAATACCAATCAGGCACAAAATCGTTGTAACAATCGAGAAAATTGCAACGACCTTTGTCTCCGGCCATCCGCAAAGCTCAAAATGATGATGGATCGGTGCCATCTTAAATACACGCTTTCCGGTTGTCTTGAAGCTTACAACCTGAATAATAACGGAAAGCACTTCTGCCAGATAAATAAATGCAACGATCAATATAATCAGAGGCATCTGCAGCATATATGCTGTCGACGCCACAAATCCACCCAGGGCAAGCGATCCGGTATCTCCCATAAATACACGTGCCGGATAGACATTGTATACCAAAAATCCAAGCAGGCTTCCTACGACTGCACATGTAATTGGCGTAACCCCAGAGCCTGCAACGATAGATGCAATCGCGAAAAAGGTTGCGATCAATACAGTAACAGACGATGCCAATCCATCCAGGCCATCTGTGAAATTTGCACCGTTCGCTGTACCAAGCATAACGAAAAACATCAGTGGGAAGTAAACCCATCCAAGGTCAACAACCTTATGTGTAAATGGAATAATCATTGTGGTTCCAAGATCGGTATATGCATGAATGTAATATGCAAAAACACCCGTCACCAAAAACTGTCCCAACATCTTCTGCCATGCACGAAGTCCAAGTGACCGCTTCATAACAACCTTGATAAAGTCATCCAAAAAACCAACGAGACCAAACCCCAAAGTTGCAAACAAAACCGGAACGATCTCCTGGTGATCTTTGATGTAAAAAAGTGATGTAATTACGATACTGAACAGGATGATCAATCCGCCCATCGTTGGGGTTCCTGATTTTTTCAGATGGGATTCCGGTCCATCGTCACGCACAAACTGACCGAACTTCAGTTTCTTTAAAAACGGAATAATGATCGGACTTAAGATCACACTCACACCAAATGCTATCAATGTTGGAACAATTATGTCGTATTTCATAACTTCTCTCCTTTATCAAGCCATCGCTTGTATTGTAATATTTAAAACACAGCATCGTCGATGCTGATTGTCTGCATTGTCTCCTTCTCTGCGTTCTCGTCCTTGTAGATACCGAGATATGGCAGAATATTGTCATATATATCACCTACAACCGGTGCCGCAATCGTACCTCCATAATAGATTCCCTGTGGTTCGTCAATCAGGATCAGTGTCATAACCTGCGGATTGTCCGCCGGTGAAAATCCCAGGAAAGAAGATATATACCGTTTCTCACTTCGCGGAAACTTCTCACTCGTCGCCGTCTTGCCTCCAATCGAATATCCGGCGATATAAGCCCGATGTCCGGTGCCCTCCGCAACGACTGCTTCAAGCAGTTCTTTCATTGTCTCGCTGGTTGCCTCGCTGACTGCTCCTGTCTTCATCTCATATTTCAAAACCTCAGTGACATTGTTATTCTCATCGGTTGTGTACACACCGAAATGAGGTGTGACCAGATTCCCACCATTCACAACTGCAGATGCTGCACGCATCAACTGTAACGGCGTGATCTGAAACGACTGCCCAAACGACATCGTTGCAAGCTCGACCGGTCCAACATTTTCCTGCTTATGGAAGATGGAATCCGCTTCTCCCGGCAGGTCAACACCTGTCTGCTCGAAAAGCCCCAACGCCTTCAGACCTTTGTAAAATCCATCCACGCCGATTCGCTCACCAACCTGCATAAACACTGGATTGCAGGAGTTCATGATGCCATCCCGGAACGTTTCTGCCCCATGTCCGGCAACCTTGTGGCACCGAATCCTGCGATCCTCCACAATATGATACCCCGGACAGTAAAACTGATCTTCCACGCGCAGCACGCCCTGTTCAAAGGCAGTTGTCGCTGTCACAATCTTGAACGTTGAACCCGGCTCATAGGTATCACTGATACAATAGTTTCTCCACATTTGGTTCCGCATATCCTGCGTTACCGGTTCGTCCGTCTCATAATTTAATGTAAACGGTTCATTTAAGTTGTATTCCGGCACATCCGCAAGTGCATAGATTTCTCCATTCTGCGGATTCATCACAATAATACATACGCGTTTTGCCTGTTTTTTCTCCAGCACCTCAAGCGCTTTCTGCGTGATATATTGCTGGATATTTATATCTATGGACGTGACAAGATTTTGTCCGGCTGTGCCTTCCACTCTTCTCTCCGCCATATTTTCCACTTCAATGCCTCTGGCATTCGTAACTGTGTTGATGCTGCCATTCTCACCCATCAGCAGATCATCATAGTACACTTCGAGTCCGACAATTCCCTGATTGTCGCTGCCGGTAAATCCCAGCACATGGGATGCCAGCGTACTATACGGATAATACCGTTTGTAGTCCTCATCAATCATGACACCTGCCAGATTCATCTCCCGGATTTCATCTGCCAGCGTCTTGTCCACATTGCTTTTTATTTTCTCACGCACAGAGTGTTTTTCCACGCGTTTCCGGACATCTTCTTCTGACATTTCCAGCTTCTCACTTAAGACCTGGATTACTGTCTCTGGATCTTCGATCTGATTATGGATTACTGAAATCGAACAGACCGCCTGATTGCCTGCAAGCACAACGCCATTTCTATCGTAGATGCTGCCACGCTTCGCCTTGATGCTTCGCTCACGCTCCTGCACTGCACGCGCCCGGTATCCGTAATTATCCGCTTTCACAGTCATGATGCAAACAAGCTTCACCGTTATTATAGTCAATAACACGAAAAATGCAATCACTACGATCAATAACCGCTTCCGATGGGAACTTGTAAATATAAGCTGCATACCCGTCATCGCCCAATTCTCATTTTATAAAAATGTATTCCTTGTGCGTGCGAACTATACCTGTTTTCTATATCATCCGGTTGGAGATTCCTGCGTCGTATCCTGCGTCGGTGCTTCCGTTGTTGCGTTCGGATCTTCCGTCGTTGTCTCGGTTGTCGTCTCACCCTCGGACTGCTCGACATATGGATTGTCAGTGCCGCCAGCTACATCATTGGCTGGAGCTTCTCCGCCATAAATTGGCGTTGCAGGTTCATCCTCTGCCGTCGCCTCATCAATATCATATGTCTCATCCGTCTTGTAAATATTCAAATATGGGAAGATGGCTTCTGCAATATCTGCAAATAAATGCGCTGCCTCACCACTTCCTGACTGTAATTCCGGCTCATCTGCTACCACATAGATAACAACCTGTGGATCATCCACCGGTGCAAATCCGATAAAGGAAAGAATGTATTTTCCATTTCCTCGCGGAAGCTTCTCGGCAGTACCTGTCTTACCTCCAATCTCGTAGCCTTCAACCGCTGCTTTTTTACCGGTACCTTCCGATACTACGTTCTTCAGGAACTGACGCATCTGTGCTGATACATCCTCCGAGATCGTTCTTCTGACTAATACCGGATCCAGATTCTGAACGATGTTACCATTTTCATCTTCAATCCGCTGTACAACACTTGGCTCATAGTAATAGCCGCCGTTAATCGCAGAACAAAATGCAGTTCCAACCTGCATCATCGAGGTTGTTACACCCTGTCCAAACGAAGATATCGCAAGGGATACAGAACCCATATTATCTGCATGAAATACCAGTCCGCTAAGTGAAGAATCGCTCGGTTCACCCGGCAGATCAACATTCGTGGACTGACCGAATCCAAACAAAACCTGATATTTATCAAATAATGTAATTCCTTCTTTTGCTGCAATCTGCATTAAGGCATCGTTGCAGGATTTCTCCAATGCCCCGGAAAGATCAACGGTTCCATGTCCACCATAATCATGTGAATGACACTGTATATAACGATCCTCAATCTGTTCACCACCGTCACAGAAAAATGTATCTTCTGCTGTAATTACACCCTCTTCGAGTGCACCTGAAATCGTAAATGTCTTATAGGTAGAACCCGGTTCAAACACATCCGATACCGGGAAGTTACGCCACACTTTATAGAGTGCATCAACATGCTCTTCATCGGTTCCATTTTCCTTGAAATCCTCAAAGCTGGAATATCCGGCAGCTTCAAGTTCTTCCTGTGTATCGAACTGATACTGCGTGGAATCCAGATCATAGGCATCGTTCGGATCAAACGTATGGGAATTATACAGTGCCATGATCTGACAATTCTTCGGATTCATTACAAGCACAGATATATTCTTGGCATCCTCTTCCTCCAGCTTTGCCTTTACCTTTTCTTCGACGATCTTCTGTACATTCGCGTCAATACTCGTTACCAGATTATAACCGTTTGTTGCCGGTTCAATCGAATTGGTCACTCCATAATCTTCATTCAGATAAGAATATTCCCGTCCATTCGTACCATTTAACTCACTGTTATAATACTCCTCAACGCCGTACATACCTACATTTCCGCTGACAGTAAATCCAAGCAGGTGGCATGCCAGCTCCTTGTTCGGGTAGACACGTACATACCTCTCCTCGTAATAGATTCCAACGACATTGGAACCCTCATCCGTTTTGCAGTATTCCTCAAATTTCTGTACTTCCTCGTACTCAACGCCCTTCTTTGCAACAACATAATAGGACTTTTCATTTGCAAGAAATCCTGCAATCTCTTCGTCTGTAAATCCGAAAAATTCCTTCAGTGCTGATACCGTCGCCGTCTTTTTCTTCTCATACTGTACGATATTGGCAGGCTCTAATATCAGGTCGTATACTTTCTTGTCCGTTGCAAGCACTGTTCCATTCGCATCGACAATATCGCCACGCTTATACGGAATCACCTTGCTGGAATAGCTCTGCTGTGTCAACACCTGCTGCTGGTACTGGCTTCCTTTTTTCGCATCGATCCAGATAATCTTTGCACCGAGTATACCAAACCCAACCATGATGCATCCAAACACAAATTTTAGTCTGCCACGCATCCGGTTCGTAAATACTTTTCGCTTACGTCTTCTTCTATTTTCTCTGTTTTGTGGTCTTCTAGTCATACTTTTCCCTCAACCGCAAAAATCGAGCAGCGAAACTGCTCGACTTTTGATCTACATCCTAATTCGAACCCGGAACATCCTGATACTGTTTTACATAATCTTCATTGGCACTGTCATAATAAATGATCTGTCCCTTCTTTGCGTAGACCATACCAAGCTCATTGGTTGCTACATTGTAGATATCATCCAATGTATACATATTGTTCAAACGAAGCTTATGTGCAGCGTTATCATCTTCGATCTTTTCAAGTTCTGCCTCCAGGGCACTGATGTTGTTCTGCTGTGTACTGATCTTCGTGTTCAGATACAGCATCAATACGCTTGTACCAACAACCAGACATACCATAAATGCCATAAACAACATGTATCCTGCGGAGAATGCCAGCGTCTTTTTTGTCTGTGCTGTCACTCTGCGCCTTACCTTTGGTCGTTCCTGCGGACGCTGTTGTGGAGCAACTCTACGGCTCGGTGCCTTTCTTTCCGGCTCATGCACACGGCGTGCCGGAGCTGCATACATCTGTCTCGCAGCCGTACCGTCTACATAATTCATTTGTCTTCTAACCTGTTGTGTCATATCAATCACTCCTTAAAATCATACACCTGCTTTTTCAAATACCCGCAGTTTGGAACTCTTTGCCCGACTGTTTTCTGCCAATTCCTGTTCACTCGGAACGATTGGCTTTCTGGTAATCACCTTACCCGTCGGTTTCTTCCCACATACACAAACCGGGAATTCCGGTGGACATGTACATGGATTCATATTTCGTTTAAATATCGTCTTTACAATCCGGTCTTCCAGTGAATGGAATGTGATCACACTCAGCCTGCCTCCCGGATTCAGCCATGAAATCATGGTATCCAACGAATTCTCCAGCACATCCAGCTCATGATTCAGTTCAATCCGAATCGCCTGAAATGTCTTCTTGGAAGGGTGTCCCTGACCCTGCCGGACCTTCGCCGGGATCGCCGCCTTGATGATCTCGTTTAACTGTCCGGTTGTCTCTATCACCTGTTCCTGTCTCGCCTTGACAATATGCTTTGCAATATTCTTAGCGAAACTGTCCTCGCCATAATCGCGGATCACATGGTACAGCTCCATCTCGGAATATTCATTTACAATATCCTTCGCTGTCATAGTGCTTTCCTGATTCATCCGCATATCGAGCGGTGTGTCCTCCCGATAGGTAAATCCCCGCGCTGCATTATCGAGCTGATATGAGGAGACACCGAGATCCAGAACGATTCCATCAACACCGCTCACAGAACAGCTCTTTAATACTGCATCAATATCCTGATAGTTGGAATGCACGATCGTTACCCGATCCTTATAATCCTTCAACCGTTCGGTCGCCGCTGCAATCGCGTCCAGATCCTGATCGATTCCGATCAGTCTGCCTTTTTCCGAAAGCCGCTTGCATATCTCTAAGGAATGTCCACCCCCACCGAGGGTTCCATCCACATAGATGCCATCCGGTTTTATATTCAGACTGTCAATCGTCTCATCTAAAAGTACGGATTTATGTTTAAACTCCATCATAGCCTCCCTTAGATGTTGAACAATTCACCAATCTCGGCGATTTCTTTCAGATCAATTTCTTCTGGGCTGTTAATCTTATCCCATGCTGCCTTATCCCAGATTGCTACGGTATCCGTATGACCAATCATGACAACCTCGCGATCAATGCCCGCATATTCACGTAATTTTTGTGGAATTACAATACGATACTGACTATCCATCTCACAGACAACCGCAGATCCTTCGTAGAAATCACGAAGACGTCTTGCCTGGAAATTACTCTTTGGCAATGCAGCAAGCTTCTCTGCAAACTTTGTCCATTCTGCCTCTGGATATACGTCAATGTTATGATCCATACCATTGCACAGCACAAATTTATCCCCAAGTTCCTGACGGAATCTTATGGGAATAATCAATCTGCCTTTTGCATCGAGGCCATGATTCGATTCTCCTATCATACCCATTGACATATAGCTTCACCTTTCGTATTGCATGCAATGTTCTTCCCTGTGTGGGAACAACCTCCACCGAGCACCACTTGACATCCATTTCACTGCCACTCAGCTTCCACTTGGGTTTCATTGTAACGCAAAAAAAAAGGAAATGCAATACCAATTTGCATTTCCCTTGTCCATTTCTTACAATTTTTAATTGATTTATTGTTTCTTTTTTCCTTCTGGCACCTGTTTTTTCACGGTATCCATCCGTTTTTTTACAATCAGCACCGAGCAGACAAGCACACAGATTGCTGCGATCATCTGGGACACCTTCATGTTGAAGAACGGAAGCATCAGGGAATCCGAACGAAGTCCCTCGATCCACACACGTCCAAGTCCATATCCCCACAGATACATAAGAAATATCTCACCATCGAACTTCTTATGTTTCCGATAAATGATAATGGCAATCAACAGGATCAGGTTCCACACCGATTCATACAGGAAAGTCGGATGTACGGTAATCCACTGCATGCCATCATAGACCTGCATATGATTTGCCATCTCCGAAGTGATAATACCGGAGTTAACCATACCGGTCAGGGTTCCTTTACCTACATAGTAGTCGGTTGGAATCGCCATTGCAAAAAGTGAATCCGTATAGTCGCCAAACGCTTCGCGGTTGAAGAAATTGCCCCAGCGTCCCATGATCTGTCCGACCAGAAGACCCAGCACCGCAATATCCGAGATTTGGAAGAAATTCTGCTTCCGGATCTTACAGAAAACGAAAAGCGTCAGGAAACCGCCGATCACTGCACCGTAAATCGCGATACCGCCCTGTCTGATATTCAAAAGCTCATTCAGATGATTCTTATAGTAATCCCAACTGAATACCACATAATAGATCCTGGCACCCAAAACCGAGAAAATAATTGCCGGAACCGCAAAGTCCCACAAAATATCTTTCGGAAGTCCCTGCTTATTCGCCACATGGTTTGCCAGTGTAAACCCAAGCAGCACACCAAGTGCAATGATCACACCGTAAAGCGCGATTGTAAAGCCAAAGACCGTAAAGCTTTTCGGGAAGTGTTCCAGATAAATACCCAGATGCGGAAACGCAATGTCCCATTTATCCATCATAGCCTGCACCTCTTACCTTATACATTGAAGCGGAACAGGATTACATCGCCGTCCTGTACCACGTATTCTTTTCCTTCCATGCCAACAAGCCCTTTTTCTCTGGCTGCAGCAAGGGAACCATATTCCATCAGATCCTTGTAATTGACAACTTCAGCCTTAATAAAGCCACGTTCAAAATCGGTATGGATCTTGCCTGCTGCCTGTGGTGCTTTTGTACCTTTTTTGATCGTCCATGCACGACATTCATCCTCGCCTGCTGTCAGGAAGCTGATCAGACCGAGTAAGCTGTAGCTTGCTGCAACAAGCTTATCCAGACCGCTGGAGGAAACGCCGAGATCATCCAGATATTCCTGCTTTTCTTCATCGGAAAGCTCTGATAATTCCTGCTCGATCTGTGCACAGATCACAAATACCTCCGCGCCTTCTTCTTTTGCCATCTCGCGTACCTTTGCTACGTGCGGATTGGAAGCGCCGTCATCTGCCAGGTCATCTTCTGCCACGTTTGCTGCATAAATGGTAGGCTTTGCAGTCAGGAGATTGTAGCCCTTGAACCAGAGCTGTGCATCGTCATCGTCCGGTACCTCAAAGGATCTTGCCATCTTACCCGCTTCCAGATGTGCCTTGATGCTTTCTACCAGTTCAAGCTCCTTGGCAAGTGTTTTGTCCATTCTTGCCTGTTTTGAGATCTTGGCAATTCTTCTGTCAAGTATCTCGATATCGGAAAAGATCAGTTCCAGATTGATCGTCTCGATATCACGTACAGGGTCGATACTGCCGTCTACATGAATGATATTCGTATCTTCAAAGCATCGTACTACATGTACGATCGCATCTACTTCACGGATATTGGCAAGGAACTGGTTGCCAAGGCCTTCTCCCTTGCTGGCACCCTTTACAAGTCCTGCAATATCAACGAATTCGATCGTTGCAGGTGTTAC
>DHJV01000079.1:0-9764 GCA_002404515.1 Lachnospiraceae bacterium UBA4711
TATATTGCATGTCATATTCCTTTTTATACACCTGTTCTTCTATACACTGCATACATGCTCATCCTATCATTTCCATCTTGCATGTACCAGATGCTTCTTATCGTTTTTCCCTGCATACCATATTACCTTTTCGGCATTCTCCCGACCGCAGCAACAACGCATGTCCGATGCCTCCCGCTGCCGCAATGCTGCATACTGCATAGCCCGGTGTCTCCTGCAGCGCCCGGCATGCATGTATCGTAATGATACCTCCTGATGCACCATATGGATGTCCATATGCAAGCGCCCCGCCATACCGGTTATAACGGTCAATTGCGTCCGGATAGGCACGCGCAAAAAGCTCATCAATTACCGCGAATGCCTCATTACATTCAAATACTGCAATATCTTCCGCCGTATGTCCCGTCTTGGCAAGTAATTTCTGAATGGCAAGAATTGCTGTCTCCGGGCTTTTGTCCGGGTTACCGCCAACCGTCACGGAATCGACGATTTCCGCAAGTGGTGTCAGATTATGTTCCTTTACATACCGCTCCGATGCCACCATCAAAAATGCCGCGCCGTCATGCATCAGGCATGTATTTCCGGCTGTCAGTATCGCTCCATCCGGCAGAAGCGGCGGTAATTTATCTAAGAATCGTTCACTCATGCGATCCCGGATACCCGCATCCGCAACGGTCCCCTGCACGCCGACCAGATATGGTTCAAGCACCCCGGCTTCTCTTGCCTGTTTTGCAAGCGTATGCGAACGCAATACCCATTTATTTAATTTCTGTCTGGTCATCTGTGCATCCACTGCCACACGCTCCGCGCCGCGGATCATCGCATACGGATCATGCTCTCCCGGCGCAAATTTTGCGACGGAATAAAAAGACGCTTCGCCTCCATAGCGTTCATAGTCCGGATGATTCCGGTTGTACGCCCGGCGTGGTGCCGTTGACGAACTATCCACACCACCTGCCACGATCAGATCTACCTGTCCACTTTGAATCTTCGCCGCTGCGATCGTCAGTGCTTCCAATCCCGATCCGCACTGCATATCTACCGTGTACGCTGGAACTGCCTGTGGGAAATGTGCTGTAAGTGTTGCCAGTCTGCCAATATTTCCACTGGCTCCGACACCATTTCCGACGATCACTTCATCAACAGTCTGGCGTACATTTTCCGGTACAAGCGCACAGAGTACCTCCGCCGCAAGCACCTCGGCTGGCAGATGTTTATACATTCCATTTTCGACACCGATATAGCTGCGGCGTCCGTCTATAATATACGCATGTTCCATACGATTTCTTTATCCTCTCGTTTACATTCATAGATCTGCTTTCCGCGTTCGGTTCGTGCCTCCACCTGTAGCTTCTCATCCACAAATACCGGCTTCTCGAAACGGAATCTACACTTAAATTCCCTGCTATTCTGCATGTCTGTCTGCGTCTCATTTTTGGTTTCCGTCTGTACTCCTGCCTGCGTCTCCGGTTGTTTTTCCATCCACACGTCAAGCATCCACTCCACCATCAGAAGTCCCGGCACAACCGCATGCACCGTCCGATGAATCGAATTCGTATCACCAACGGCATCCACAAACCGAAGAATATCGGGATGCGTAAATGTGATCAACTCTTCCACGCCTGTGTCCATATTTTTTTGCATTTTGTTTTGATCGCATGCATCTATCCGTTGCATTTCCATTTTCTCTATATTATTCTTACTCACATTTTCTTCAATCCCGGCTTGTCTGCTTGTATCTATCTCCTGCGCTTCCGGTTTCACTACATGAAGCTCCAGTTGATAATGCATCCCCTGCAACTCCAATTGATTCCGCATAACCGCAAAGCTTGAAGTTTTCTTCACGATCTCGGACTTGCAGGAATTTTGATTTTTAATTTTCTGATTTTGAACTACTGTCAGATCATTCTCACAGCCAAATTCTATGCTTGATACGCGTTCTCCTGCCATTTTCCGCTGCTCATACACACACGCCCCGATCATCCAGCCATCGTACCCGGCAAGCATATGAAAATCCGCCAATTGTTCAAATATTTTTTCAAATTTGTTCATCATTTTCTCACTCAACGTTTCTTATTATATTTCCCAAAGTTTATAATGTCAACTTTTCTATTCGTTTTAGGTTGACATTCTTATTTTCATCTGCTATTCTACATCATGTACCTGCTATGGATTCAACAATAGCAAGGCTATTATAACAGAAACTATGGAGAAAAAGAAATGGACACAAAAGCAAAAAGCAAATTTTCAACTTACTCAATTGTCATGATGGCACTTTTCGCAGCCATCCTGTGTGTATCCGCCTATATCAGCATTCCGCTGCCAAACGGAACACACATCACTCTTTTAAACTTTGTAATCACTCTGATTGCACTTGTATTCCCACTTGCGGAATCCTTCTTCATCGGTCTGATCTGGATGTTACTCGGATTGGTCGGTGTTCCTGTTTTCGTTGGTGGACAGGCAGGTCCGGGATACTTATTTGGCACCTACGGCGGTTTTTCCTTCGCCTTTATCTTTATCGCCATTTTAGTTCCGATCTTCCGGGGAAAGAAGTACAATCGTATCCGTTATACTATCGTCGCTATGTTATCCGCTGTTCTCGTTGACGCAGTCGGTTCTCTCTGGATTATGATCGCATCAAATTGCAGTATCAAGGCTGCTTTTGTAGCCGGTTTTCTTCCTTTTATTGCACTTGATCTTGTAAAGGCAGTTGTTGCCGCACAGATCGTACCAGCGTTCCGAAAACTGATTTATCTGCGTAGAGATGTCGAGGACGAGGATTAACATAAATCGAGACTCCCTCCCCTTAAAGAACTTGAGCCGCTGCAATCGCAACGGCTCTTTTTCATGTTTCAATCAAATTTTTAATTTGTGTTTGTCCTTACACATACGTTCTTTCCAGAAAATGCAATTCCCAGCTTTAACACATTGAGAATTCCTTCTTCCTTTAATTCCGCGTCATACCGCATTTCATCGATTTGAACAAGTGCCTCTTCTGCAAGTCTGCTAAGACCTTCTTCCTTCAAATCCTTCTTCCATTTTAGTTCGATAATAATTCCCGGATATTTGTTTCCTCTTGGAATCAGGCCGATATCATATCTGCCATCTCCGGATTCACGGTTAGATTTTATCTTATACTGATTATCCAGCAACGCGATCAACCCCAGTATCAATCCATGATAAAAGCCTTCAGCTCCGGCATCATAGAAGCTGATGGACTTATCCATATAGTCTGCAATCGCTTTCTCTAACTTCTTATAATCATTTGCATACAAGCTTTCCGCAATTTTATCTGCCGTTGTCCTGGTAATCGCACCAATCTGCAATAAATGCGCCAAAATCTCGCTCTTGTATACAGCTGCAATCTCCCTGTTCGGAATCGATACCTCACACAGATAGGAGCCATCTGGCTGTAGTTCTTTCTTCGGTGTTTTCAGATACCCCGCTACCAGCAACAGACTATAGATATTTGCAGGGTCCTCCGTAAGTGATCTGTATACAACATTTTGATCAATTCTTGCAATGACCCTTTCTCCTTGTAACAGCGAATACAGTCTCTCTGTAATATCATCTGTAGCGACCTTCAGGACATCCTCCAGAATCTCATTTTTTCCCGTATGCACCCAATACGCCTGAGGAACACACCCTTTGGAAATATAGTTAATCACTGACCACGGATTATATATTTCTGTACTGCCAAACAAATATCCGTCATACCAGTCTTTTAATTCTTCTTCCTTATCCGACACGCCGTAATATTCCAGCATTTGTCTGACTTCATCCCCGGTAAATCCAAAATACTGATCGTACTCTTCATCCATTACTGAATTGACCGTCAGATTATTTAATCCACTGAAAATGCTTTCCTGTGCTATACGCAGAATACCCGTAAGAAATCCATAAGAAAGATTCCTGTTATCCTTAAAAGCACCGGAGAAGAAGTTCCTCATGAACCCAATAATTTCCTCGTAAAAATCTTTCGAATAGCCTTCCTGAATCGGCGTATCATATTCATCAATAATGATAATCGGCGCCTTGCTGTAATGAACCGCCAGCATCTTCGAAAGCTTTTCAAGGGATGAAGCAAGCTCTACTTCATTTGCAGAACCATTAAGCATTTTCTCAAAATACGCTTTCTCATACTTAGAAAGCTTATCACTTGTCTGCAGCTCCTGATGTCTGCCATACTCTTCCTGCAGAAGTTCTCTGACCTTGGCAAGCGTTGCTTCCCAAGTATCAAACTTCACATCCTTGAATGTAAGAAAAATAACCGGATATTTACCCTGATGCGCGCGATAGGCTTCCCCGCACTTCCAGATATCTTTGTCCTTAAAATATTGTGAAGTATCCATATCTGATATCTCAAAGAATACCCTGAGCATATCCATATTCAATGTCTTGCCGAAACGTCTTGGTCTTGTGAACAACGATACAAAAGGCTTCTGATCCAGGAAGTCTTTGATCAACATCGTTTTATCAACATAATAGTATTCCGACTGCGCACGCACATAGTCAGAGATTCCGATCGGCAATGATTTTCTATCTGTCCGAACGGGTTTCCTGACATATTTTCCTGATGTAACCCTGCTATCAATCGGCTTCTTCGCATCATCTGGAATCTTCCAGGCTTTTCCTTCTTTGAACGCCCCTGGAATTTTCCCATCTTTGCAAAATTTTGCAATAGTTCTTTCTGTAACATTCCAGAGAGTTGCCATTTCTTTACAAGTTTTCACCAATCTCACCTCCCGCTAGTAGTACTTTGTTATAGTTATTATACACATTTTTCAGAATAATATCAATTTATATTCGATATTATTCTGAATGTTTTTGATATTATTCGGAACAATATCAATATTTTTAGAATTCTTCCGAACAATGTTATTTTCAAACAACCGAAAAAGATCCATTGCAAATTGCAACGGATCTTTTTCTCTTCAAATATATCTCTTAATTTTCATAACGTGCATCATTTTTTCAATCTTTTTGCACTGCCGCTTCCGTACTTCCTGTCCCTGCATCATCTGCAGCCACAAAACTCACTTCATACGTTTTTCCCATCGCATCGCCGACATTCTTCACATACTGCTCTAAAAGCTCCTGTGCCCGCTGCTGCGCCTGTTTCAACAGGGATTCATCCGACTGGACACTTTCCAGCATATTTTCCTGCGCGGTCTTGATTGCTTCTGTCTGATCGTCCGCATTGATCTTCTCTGCACCAAGTCCTTCGCGGGTTGTATAATAGGAGTCTTCATTTAATGACGTCTGATTCACCTGACAGCTCAGCACCTCTGCCTTCGGCATCGTGATCGTCACCTGATCGCCGTCCACCTGCATATCCAGATTCGCAATATCCACGCCGAGCTTTACAATCCCGGAATACTCGATCCAGAGCTCTGCCGATGTATCCCACCACAGAACTTCCTTTTCCTTCGTCAGCTTTGCCACATTATGATAATAACATTTGAGCGTTGCCAGCTCACAGATTGTCTGCATCTGCGTAATGCTCAATTCCTTCGTTACTGCTTCTCCTTTTTTTCCACACGCAGTTAAAAGCATGGTAACTGCAAGACAAAGGACTACAAACTTTTTCATTTTCTTCATATGTTTCTCCTCCTTCGTCTCCTACTGAATCACCAGTTCATACGGCTCATCCTGATTCTCGATGATAGGCATAATCAATGCCTTGACTGTATTCTCACAATTTTCTTTCGCCATCTGGAGAAACACTTCATTTCCCCGGCATTCAGAACCCGCATCCGCGATGCATGCTGCATACGCCTCTTCCGATACATCTGCATTATTTGAACTCTTCTTAACAAACATATACTCCATCGACCCCATATCCACATTAATTTCTTTCACCTGAATCTGGGGAAGTGTCACAATAATCTTCTTCGGCTGTCCTTCACCAACGTTATCGTCAATCTGAACCTTTATATCTTCCATGTTCAGACTGGCCTTTGCAACAGCTTCATAAGAAACATAATATGCCACTTTATTCGGATGCTTCTTCTGCGGCACCTCCGCCACGCCATTGTAGGTGATCGCGCAGACGGACAGATCATCAATCTGCAATACCTGCTCCAGCTGACTGCTTGTAAGGATCGTCGTCTCTACCTTCGGTTTCAACCCGAACCAGCCAAGCTGCTTTGCAAGCTTATATCCAACGACGACCAGGATGACAACGACTGCAAGAATAACAAACCATTTCAATAACTTTATTACATCGCGTGTCGAACTTTTTTCACCTTTATCCTTATTCCCTTTGTGTTTGCTCTTCCTGTCCTGTTCCCGCACTTTAATCTCATCCATTTCAGCCTCTTTTGTTATATCTTCCTCGATTTCGTTCATTCCAGACTTTCCCATCTCTTTCTCCTTATGCGTACCTCTGTTTTTCTTTGTATCAATCATGCCTGCTTCCATGCATATAACAGCCTACTGCAGCGTCACCTTATCTCCCTCAATCTTAAAGCAGCCAAAGCTTCTTAGGAAATTAGAGAATTTGCTATAGCCATATTTCTTGATACTGAAATTATGGTTTTCGCTTTTTAATGTACTGTTCAAAAGCCCCATATTCGCAGTTTTCTGTGGCAGCTTTTTTAATATCTGAATAATCTGATCCTCAATATCTCTCTTCGGTACAACCTCGTCGATAATTTTCACATAGCTCTGACGGTTTTGAGAAATAACCTCGAAGTTCCCGAACGCCTCATTTATAAATGTTGTAAGCTTCGAATACCCATAATTCCGCACATCGAAATCAGAGAAACGCGCCTGCAGCTTGCTTCCAATCTCGCCAACATGCGTCAATTTGTTATTGTCTGCATTGCCGTCAATGATATCGTAAATCACCTTCTGAATAGACTTAATGCTTGTAATATTCGAACTGTTTTCGATCTTCTCAACCGGTAATTTCGCAACATTTTTTTCATCTGCTGTCTGTGAAATATCCTCCCGGATGAGTGCATCCAGCATCTTGAAGCTCGTACATGCCTTGACAAACGCTTCCGGTGTCTTGTTCTCACCCATGCCGACCACTTCCTTACCAGCCTCGCGCAGACGCTCTGCCAATCGTGTAAAATCACTGTCACTCGACACGAGACAGAATCCGTCCAGATTGCCGGTGTAGAGCAGATCCATGGCATCAATGATCATCGCCGAATCCGTTGCATTCTTTCCCTGTGTATAGGCAAATTGCTGAATCGGGACGATGGAATTTCGAAGCAGAGTCGTCCGGTTCCAACCATTGACACTCCTTGCCCAATCGCCATAGATTCTTCGCACTGTCACCATGCCCCGGTCTGCCAGCTCATCAAAAATCGTATCGATATATTTTGCAGATACATTATCGGAATCAATCAACAATGCATATCGTTTTTCTTCACTACTCATACATTACTCTCCATCCTTATATCCCTGTTCCAGACGCACTGCAAATTCATTCTCCGGCATTGGTTTATCGAACACATATCCCTGCACAATGTCACAGCCTACCTCTCTTAAGTACTGCAGTTGTTCCTTTGTCTCTACACCTTCCGCAATCGTTTTCTTGCCAAGCTTACGCACCAGATCAACGATACTCACAAACATTACCATATCCTTCTCTTTTCCCGGATATTCCGTCTCCAACGGAATGAATGATTTATCAATCTTGATAACATCCAGGTCTACCTTCTTAATCATATTCAAAGAAGAATAGCCCGTTCCAAAATCATCGATGGACGTCGCAATGCCCTCGCGTCGAAGTCCATTTACGATTTCCGACATGATCTCATAATTCTGGAAATCTTCGCTCTCCGTCAGTTCAATCTCGATATATCGATGATCAATATCATACTTGTCAATCGCATTTACGATTTTTTTGACCAGATAATCCTCCTCGAGATGCTTCCGTGAAAAATTCACAGAAATACACGGAACCGTTTTTCCCTCATCCAGACGTTTGCGGATAAACCGGCATGTCTCCTCCAGCACGTAATAATCAAGTTTGCACACGCTGCCTTCACGCTCCAACTGCGGAATAAACTGCATCGGCGGAATCAGTTCCCCATCATGAATCCAGCGCACCAGTGCCTCTGCGCCACAGATCCTGTTCGTATTGACATCCACCTTCGGCTGATAATAGACCACAAATTCATGTGCTTCGAGCGCAGGAAGAAAGCCCGCAAGGATTCCCTGAGATTCCATCATTTTATCCCGGATCTCCGTCGAATAATATGCAACTGTACCACTGCCGCGCTGTCTTGCTGCCTGATACGCAATACTCGCCCGCGCCATAACATCACGTGGTGTCCGAATATCTTCCAGTTTGCTGACACCGATTGTAGCACCAAATAGAAATTCTTTTTCCTTTACCTCTGTCCGATGATACAGCCGGAGATTCTGGAGCTTCGATAAGATAATCTCACTCCGTTCATTCTTTACTAACGCAACGAAATTATCGCCACCCAGACGTGCAACGATCTCATCCTCCAGCAACATCTTGTCCACCATTCCAGCATAATTGCGCAATACAATATCGCCCTCTTCATATGGAAAAATCTTATTCACATATTTAAAATTATGCACATTGAAGAAAAATACGGTATAAGTCCGAATCTGTCCCATCGCTAACTGCTTACCGATAAACTGCATAAACGCTTCCTGGTTTGCAACCCCGGTTGCCATATCCGTCTGTAACACGCCACGCAATAATCCCTGCATGATAATCCGGCTGAACTGAAAATAGATTTCCTGCAGTAAAAGCTGCTGTGTCTCCAATTCGTCCTTTGCATATTCCTCGTCTTCACTTGAATAAACTGACAATGTCATCGTTCCGCCATCCAGCAACGTAAACACCTGATATTTTGCTTTTCCGTGCGCATTCTTCTGATTGTCAAACAACTTTCCAACCCGATGCTCCCCGTGCGGACGGATCTTTGATACCGGTGCATCCAACTCATATTTCACTTTGCTAATCTTCAGATCCTCTGCTACAATCGCAAGTGCCTGCACTACATTTTTCTCACACTGCTCGAAGGTCTGAACCTCCTGGTGTAATACTTCTGTAAATGCTTTATATTTCTCATCAAGTTCCAACTTCTCACCCATGTTCAACTCTGAAATTCCTCTCCTGTTTTCCATTATGTAAACAATGCCTCTACCTTCTTCGCATCAAATACGACATGCTCCGCATGCTCCACCTCAATCTGATACAATGCATTGGCTGCCAGATGCTCCGCTGCCTGCTCAATATCTCGAATACCCGTCGTATTCTCGAACTGGTGAATCACTGCATCTAAGCCTTCCTCTGTCACGACACACTCTTCCTCACGGAGTCCGATCCGCTTCAGCACCTTCGGCATCGCAAATTTGGTAAATATAATTTTCTTTTCTTCAAATGTATAATCCGGAATATCAATCACTGCAAATCTCGACATGATCGGTGCACTGATATCCTCCTTGTTGTTTGCCGTTGCAATCGGATAAACACCTGTTGTCGGCACCATACATTCCATATAGTTATCCGTAAATCCAAGGTTGTCCAACAATGTCAGCAGTACATCTGCCGGATTTCCATTTCCCTTACCAGACGCTGCCTTATCCAGCTCATTGATAATAAAGACCAGGTTCGATTCGCCTGCATTCGAGAATGCTTCCATGATAATACCCGGTTTCGCATTCGCATAGATTCGGGAGCTTCCGGTCAGCTGTTCCGGATCTTTGATGGAACTCATGTCGAGCGTTGTCCAAGGCAATTTCAGAATTCTTGCCACCGCATA
>DHJV01000079.1:9784-15462 GCA_002404515.1 Lachnospiraceae bacterium UBA4711
GTGACTTTCCGGTTCCGGCTGGTCCTACCAGAAGCAGTCCATACGCCGGTAATGTATGCGTCCGGTTGATCTGGATGATTGTCTCCATGATTCTCTGCTTGACGCGCTCCAATCCATACAGCTCCTCATCTAAGATTTTTCTCGCCCATACCGGATCAATTGCTTCGAAATAGTTGCTCTTCCACTGCACATTCAGCATGATGGAAAGCGCACGCTGTGCATGTCTGCGCTCCTCCTGTGACACCTCACTCGAACGTGCCACTGCAAGATTCCGTCGTGCCCAGAGACGGATATTATCCGGCATCGTCTTACCTGCACACAGCATAAAATCGGAAATGCTCTGCAAGCTTGTCAGCTTCATCTCATCTCCAACTTCATCTGCATCCTCGTCCTCCTCGACTTCCTCTGCCACATCACTGGCAAGCAGTCGTTCGATCATAAACTGCAGGAAACCATCTTCCGCAGACAGCTTTGCCGCTCCGCCATACGCGGTCTCCCGGATCTTATAGACAGCATAGCCATCTTCCATATTCTGTCCGGACAGGCGGATTGGAATCCGATTATCGCCGAGCCATTTGATCAGACTGATAAAGCGTGCGTCCACACGCAGAATATCAGCGGACCATGTTCCGTCCGTATCGTTAAACTCAAACGCCGTCCGCTTACTCTGATTTGCAAACATACCAGACGCATGATGCGACCATTGCCGTTTTGTATTATCTAACACTAAGATTGGTTCTTCGGGTGTTTTCTCTTTTGCATCGGAAAGAAACGATGTATATGTACAGACAGGCTTCGCCTGCTCCTTTGATGAGCTTGACGAGTTTGAAAAATCAAAAACAGGCATAATAAAATTTCCCTTCTTATAGTAATTTCTGGTTCTCCTCTATCCTATAAAACCACATTTTCGTCAAATTTACAATATACAGTTCATAAATTTGTCAGTTTTACACAGTAAACAAAACAGGAGCACATCCCTTCAGATATACTCCTATTTGACATTAAACTATGTCTTCAATGTCCGTTATATTGCAATTGCAATCGTTCAATCTCCGCCTGTACAAGCGAAACGACCGACTCCGGTGCTACGATTTTGGCTCCATCGCCAAGTCCCATCACCCAGAATACAAACTGACGGCTGACCGCAACATCCACATTTACTGTAAACTGCCCATCCCCCTTCGGAATCAGGTTCACATCTCTGCCAAACCGGTCCAGAATCACGTTTGCCAGTCCATTATCGCACAACAGCTTAACACGTTCCTCGGTTCCACCAAACATGCCAAACATTTTCTTGTCATAGACTGCCATGTCAAACTCGCGAAACACAGACTTGCCAATTCGTTTTTCTCCGGTCATTTGAATATCCAGCATCTTGTCTACCCGGAAATGCTTGATCTTCTCCTCCTGCTCGTCATACGCAACCAGATAATAATTCCCATCGCTGCATGTGAGTGCCCATGGACTTACCTTATAAAATGCACCATCCCTGCGAAGTTCTGCTTCCTTCTTCACGTTCCACTGAAAATAATGGAACTGAATCTGCGAATTCTCCGAGATTGCTACATGCAGATGATCCACATTCCGATAGATACTGTCGTTCATCGTCTTTACACGTCCCGTCACAAAAACCTGTCGTTGTAATTGTGATGCCTCAAACTTTCCCGCCAGCTTCTCAATTTTTTTTATCAGTTCATTCGTTTTTTTCTTTGTGATGAATTTCGCCGACTGCACAGAGTCTACCAGAAGTTTTAATTCCGGCAGTTCAAACGGACGATTGGCAACATAATAGCTGTATGTACGCTCCTTCTGCACCCGTTTAATATCCATTCCAAACGCTCGGAGACACTCAATATCGTCATAGATGCTCTTTCGTTCTGCCTTAATCTCGTGTTTCGTCAATTCATCAATAATCTGTGCCGTAGTCACACGATGGTCTTTATCCGTCTGTTCTAACAGATATTTTCGAATATATAACAATTTCAATTTTTGATTTTCCGATTTCGCCATCGTCTTGTACTACTCCATATCCTCTAATTCATCTATCGCATCCCAATAATTCTCCATCCATGCCGCCTGCTTCTCAAAATCAACCGGCACTTCAATCACTTCTTCCATTGCCACGATAGCTCCCGGCGCATACAACATTCCATCGGTTCCTACAATTGCCTGTCCGCCGACATCCAGCTTACGTGCATACATCAAGGCATCTTCCATCATCACGATCATTGTCTCTCCGGTATCTGTCTCCAATACGACACGCACCATCGGCTCCTGCCCTTCCGGTCTGCCCTCGCAGCCAAAATCTTCCTCATCAATTCGAATTATCTTGTATATCTGTTCTTCCATATGCGCTCCACTCTAGTCCACACGCTTCTTGCCCCAGAAGAATAATGCTACTGTACCCGGTCCTGTATGACTGCCGATTGTTGTGCCAATGTGATTGATCTCTACCTTTCCGTTTAATTTCGGGAACTTCGCTTCAATCAGATCTGCAACGGCCCGTGCATCCTCATAGCAGGCAGACTGGGAGATATAACATTTCCCGGAATAATTCAGACCATCCTCGGCACATTCTTCCATCCGGTCTACAATTGCCTGAATCACCTTCTTCTTTGTACGAATCTTATATCGTGGAATCAGCTTTCCCTCATAGTCCACATTCAAAAGCGGACAAATATTCAACACCGAACCAATAAGTCCCGCCGTCTTAGTCACTCTGCCGCCCTTTATGAAAAATGTCAGATCAGATGTGAAAAACCAATGATGCAGATTCAGCTTATGTTCCTCTGCGTAATCACGCACCTCATCGATTGTCTTTCCCTGTGCCCGAAGCTCCGACAGCTTATCCATCAACAAACCATATCCAGAAGATGCTGCCAGGGAATCAACAACATAGATCTTTCGATCCGGGAATTCCTCCTGCAATGTCTCCTTCGCAATATTCGCAGAATTGATAACGCCACTGATTCCAGATGACAGACTTACATGCAGGATATCCAGCCCCTGCTCTAAGAATGAACGGAAATATTCTTCAAACTCCTCTGCATTCACCTGAGATGTCTTTGTCTCTGCTCCATTTGCCATACGGGAATAAAACTCATCAAACGGAATGCTGACACCCAGATTATCCTCATACTGCTTTCCATCCAGTTCAAAGTGGAAACATATATATTTTACATCTATCGCATCAAAATGCTCTTTCGAAAGATCAGCTGTCGAACAACAGCTAATTACATAATTTCCCATAATTCCATCCTCTCCTTGTGTGCATATATTATATTGTCCCTATGGAACAGACCTACTGTTATCATAGCTAATTTCATGCAAAAAATCAATTGCTATTCCAACCTTCTGTCCTTAATTCTGCCCGAATTTGAATCTGTCTAATCGCAGCCAGTTTCCTATGCTGCTGTCTTTACATGTATCTTACAGGTATTCCCCTTATTTATCGCAGGCGCACCCACATGTTTATTCTCCATGTTTACCCGCTTTATAAGACGTCCTGCTAAAAATGCAATAATTAGCAGCAGCACGCCCAATAACGGCATGGATGTAACGATTATTCCACCAATCACCGCACTACACACATAAATACCTTCTATAATTTTATTACTGTTTACATTTTGTCTCATTTTTATCGCGTCCTTTCCTTCAGTCAAATCTCATCGATTCCGCTTTGTTATACTCATCTTACCCTTTTATGTGTACAAAAAAGCTCCCACGCATAAAATTAATGAATTTTCTATTAAATTTTTATTTATCTCTATAATTTCCGTCCATATATGGTACAATATTCCTAATTTAGTTTTTGAAGATACCATAAAGGAGGAATTCCATGAGTAATATCATCGATTATTTGAAATGGCGTGGAGATTTGACTTTTGCGCAGGATTCCTTTAATGAAATTGACAACCTGATTCTGTCGCAGTTAGTTTATGTAGAACTAAATAATATCGTATCAGGCAACGCAGGACAGACGATTTCTCTGCTCGACGCAGCCAAACATTTTTTCAAGCAGAATAATGAACAGGAACTGCTCGATCATGTATCCATGACCAAAAATGCGATTTTGGTATTTAAAGAAATGGCGAAAAGTGTTCGTTTTAAAAATGTACAATTATCCCGCTATGTAAATGATATCAATGAGCAGGAGCAGTCACAGTTTTCTGCAATTACGATCAACCTGCCGGACAACAGCACCTATATTGCATTTTCAGGAACAGACGCAACGCTTGTCGGCTGGCACGAAGATTTTAATATGCTTTATCTAAAGCAGACACCTGGACAGGAAAAAGCACTGGCTTATTTAAATGCACTGGGGAATCTGGATACTCCGCTTCGTCTGGGCGGACATTCAAAAGGTGGAAACTTCGCTATCTATGCCGGAATGTATTGTGAAAAATCTCTGCGTGATCAGATCATTGCCGTCTACAACAACGATGGACCAGGCTTTTCGAAAGATGTTGTGGCAAGCGCAGCATACCAGAATCTATTGCCTGTTATCACAACAATTGTTCCGGAATCCTCTGTGGTTGGACGGTTATTTGAACACCAGGAAGATTATATTGTCGTTAAAAGTGAAAATAAGGGATTAAAACAGCACGACGCGATGTCATGGGAAGTGCTCGGAAATCATTTTGTGCACGCTGTTACACCTGCCAATCAAAGCCTGCTCGCCAATCAGGCAATTCGGGAATGGATTGCGTTAATCCCAAGAGAAAAGCGCAAAGAAATCGTAGAAGCTGTTTTTCAGATATTCGATGCTGCTGGTATTGAGACTGTCGATGATTTTCTTACATTGAAATTAAAAGATATCCGTACGATTATCCAGACAAAAAAGAAATTGCCGCGCGAGACAAGTGATTCCATCTCTGACGCAGCATTCCTGCTGATTAAAATTATGATCAAAACATTTACCTCAGCCTGAAACAATCTTCCATGCCTCTGTCAGCTTCTCCAGATTCCAGCTTGCATTTGCCGGACTGGTAGAGGGCAGACAGATGGCATTTCTTTTTGTCTGAGGATAAATATACCGCTTATATAACTGCTCTGCCTTTTTTCCATTTACAAAAATTTGTTCTATCTTTGTTGCATCTAAGATGTTCTGTATCGGATTCGGAATAACATTTCGAATCGAACTATCCGAAGAGCCTGCAATCTCACATTGTCCGATCACATCCCACACGGCAATTTTATGCTCCAATAAAAACGCCTGCTTCTCTTCCATCGTTCCCGGCACCTCTACCTGAAATACATTTGCAAGCACCTTCCAGAAACGATTCTGCGGATGTCCATAGAAAAATCCTGCTTCTCTCGATTTGACCGAAGGGAAACTCCCCAATATCAAAACACGAGATTGTTCATTATACACCGGTGAAATTGTATGTATCTGATGCTGTTGTTCCATGATACTCCCTCAGGGACGCTTCTTTTGTCCCAACGAGTGTCCCTCTGTCCTATATTTGATACAAAAAAAAGACCTCATCGGTCTTTTCTTTCTGTACCTTCAGAACTTCATACAAAGATCATATATCTAACCTTTAACAATCCATCTTTCCGTTCTCAAAACCTCTAAGGATAAGCCCTCGACCTATTAGTACTTGTCAGCTGAACGTGTTGCCACGATTACACTCCAAGCCTATCAACCTTGTAGTCTTCAAGGGGTCTTACTCTAA
>DHJV01000057.1 GCA_002404515.1 Lachnospiraceae bacterium UBA4711
CATCGAGATGTATCTGGCGGGCGGTTTTAAAGAGCTGCCGTCCGCCCTCGGTTGAGAGCGCGTAGATGCCCGCCTTTGGCGAGGATGCCAGAATTTTCAGTTCGCCGCACGCCTACACTTCCTCGCGGCGGATCGTGGTGTGCCGTGAATGCGGCACCATGAACGTGTCGTCAAAGCCGCGCATGAACATCGAACTCCGACGTGCCACCATGTGCGGGAACACGCCGAAAAGCTTTTCCTGCAGGTCGTGCTTGTGAATACCATCATGATAATAGAGTCCCGCCTGTGCGCCCCAGCAGATATGCAGTGTGGACGTAACATTCGTAACTGACCAGTCCATGATGGCTGTCAGCTCATCCCAGTACTCCACTTCCTCAAACTCCATATTTTCCACCGGCGCTCCGGTAATGATCAGACCATCCCATTTCTTATTCTTCACATGTTCAAAATCACTGTAGAAACGTTCCAGATGCGATTCGGAAACATGCTTCGATTCATAGGACATTGTGCGGATAAAGGAGATATTCACCTGCAATGGTGTGTTTGACAGGCTGCGCAGAAGCTGCAGCTCTGTATCTTCCTTTAACGGCATCAGATTTAAAATTAAAATGTCAAGTGGACGGATATCCTGCGTCATTGCGCGGTGTTCGTCCATCACAAATATATTTTCCTGCTCCAGTACTTTCTTCACTGGCAGATCGTTGTCTATTCTAATCGGCATCTCTAAAACCTCTTTTCTTTTCTAAAGCATACCACGAAATTTTTATAACTGCAAGAAATCATCCTCGGAAATAATCGGAATTCCCAGTGATTTCGCCTTTTTATTCTTCGATGAGGAAGATAATACGTCGTTGTTGATCAGATACGTGGTCTTCGAAGAAACACTGCCTGCAACCTTTCCACCCCGATCTTCGATCACTTTTTTAAGCTCATCCCGGTTTGCAAAATGATTGAGTGAGCCTGTGATAACAAATGTCTTACCCTCAAGATCCTGTGGTGCGGTATTTTCCTCCACGACAAGTGTCACTTCCTTCAAAATCTCCCGCAGTACCCGGATATTGTTCGGATCTGCAAAATATGCAACAATCCCCTCTGCGATCACATCGCCGATCTTCTCAATCTCAGCAAACTGTACTGCATCCGCATGAATGATTGCTTCCACATCATCTTTGAAATATTTGCAGATGGATTTTGCCATAGCAGTACCGACGTTCAGGATTCCAAGTCCGTACAGGACACGTGAAAGCTGTGTCGTACGGCTTGCCTCAATGCTCACCATCATATTATCATAAGACTTCTGCCCAAAGCCTTCCAATTTCACAATCTCTGCCTCATAGCGGCCAATCCGGTAGATATCATATAACTCCTCGATAAATCCACAGTCTAAAAACTTCTGCAGCGTTGCCTCGGATAAGCCGTCAATATTCATCGCATTTCTTGATACAAAATGCGTGAACAGCTTGATTGCCTTTGCCGGGCATGCCGGATTCGGGCAGACAAGCGTCTGTGCCTGATTTTCCTCCCGGATCTCCGTCTTGCCGCCACATGCCGGACATATATCCGGGATTTCAAGTGTACCGGACTTCGTCAGATTCTCACTGATCTGTGGGATGATCATATTCGCTTTATACACCTTGATCGTATCACCGATTCCAAGCTGCAGCTGCTTCACAATGCTGACATTATGGACGCTGGCACGACTCACGGATGTCCCCTCCAGCGATACAGCATCAAAGACTGCAACCGGGTTAATCAGTCCGGTACGGGACGGACTCCACTCGACATGGCGAAGTGTTGTCTCCGCTTCCTCATCCGCCCACTTATATGCGATTGAATCCCGCGGGAACTTCGCTGTCCGTCCAAGGCTTTTTCCATATTCCACATCATCGAACGAAAGCACGAGTCCATCCGACGGAAAATCGTTCGTCTCGATCTTTTCCGCAAAATATGTGACCTTCTCCTGCATCGTAGCCGCTGTGACATTGACATGTTCCACAACCTCAAATCCAAGAGACGTCAGAAAATCAAACTTTGCATTCATCGTTGCATCAATCTCCGCATCCCCGGTATCGAGCATATTAAATGCAAAGAAATGTACATTCCGCTCGGCTGTAATCCGGTTATTGAGCTGCCGCACACTGCCGGAGCACAAATTTCTCGGGTTCTTGTATTTGCTGTCAATGTCCGGAATCATCGCATTGATACGTTCAAAATCCGTGTAAGTAATAACTGCCTCGCCACGAATCGTGAGTGGATTTTTATATGCAATCTGGTTTGGCAGATTCGCAAATACCTTCGCGTTGTTCGTGATAACCTCACCGATCTCACCATTTCCACGTGTAACCGCTTTTACAAGCATGCCATCCTCATAAGTAAGCACGACTGTCAGTCCATCCATCTTCCATGACATGACACCGGTTTTATCACCAAGCCATGCAGCCAGATCCTCGACGCTCTTCGTCTTGTCCAGTGACAGCATCGGTGCCGGATGCCGTTCCTTCGGCAGCTCACTGATCACCTCGTAACCAACATGCTGGGTCGGGCTCTTCGATAAAATCAGTCCGGTTTCTTTCTCTAACGCTGTCAGCTCATCATACAACGCATCGTATTCCAAATTGGACATGATCTCCGTATCCTGCTGGTAATATGCTTTGGAAGCCTGATTTAACAGCTCCACCAATTCTTTCATACGCTCTGTTTTTGCATCCATTGTTTTCTCCTTCTCCTGTTACGATCTCTTCTGCACCAGTCTCCGAAGTTCCTGTTCTTCATCCCGTGTCAGTGTCCGGAACTCACCCGGTCTTAAATTTCCAAGCCTCACATTCATAATCCGCACGCGCTTCAAGTGCACAACTCGTACATGCAGCGCATCGCACATCCGACGAATCTGCCGGTTCAATCCCTGTGTCAATATAATTGAAAAATTTCTCGTTCCGGTCTTTTTAACTTTACACGGCTTTGTCACCGTATCTAAGATTTCAACACCCCCAGACATCTTCTGAATAAATTCTTCCGTGATGTCTGTATTGACACGGACATGATATTCTTTCTCATGATTGTTTCTGGATCTCTGGATCTCATTCGCCAGATCACCATCGTTTGTGAGCAGCAAAAGCCCGGTTGAATCCTTATCGAGACGTCCTACATAGTTTACCCGCTCCGGGAACTCCACATACCGGAAGATACTGTCTTTGTCTGCTTCCTTCGATGTGCAGACCTGTCCAATTGGCTTGTTGTAAGCATAGATTACCTTTTTTGCACGTAGCTGCACCAGCTTTCCATTGCAGGTAACAACCGAAGTCTCAACGACACGTGTTCCAAGATCCGCGATTGTTCCATCCACCGTTACCTTGCCGGCTTCAATCAGACGATCCGCTTCCCGGCGGGAACAAATCCCGGCTTCACTTAGATATTTATTTAATCGAATTTCGTTAGACATAGCATTCCTCTTAATTTTGTTAATTTTTTAGTTGCATTTTTATATTTACAGTTGTATAATCGCTTTATAAATTTTAGAAAAAGCGTAAAGGAGGCATATTATGGATAATATCGATAAAAAAATTCTTCACTTATTACAGGAAAATGCCAGATATCCACTGAAGCATCTGGCAAGTAAAGTATTTCTTTCCTCCCCCGCTGTCTCTGCCCGTATCGAGCGTTTAGAGAAAAGCGGAATCATCTCCGGCTATCACGCAAGTGTTGCCCCAGTGTCACTCGGCTATCACATTACAGCCTTTATAAACATGGCACTCGATCCGAAACGAAAGCCGGAATTCTATCCGTTTATACAGGCTTGTCCGAATGTTCTGGAATGCAACTGCGTGACCGGTGCATACTCCATGTTAATTAAGGTATGCTTCCCTAGCACAATGGAGCTTGATACTTTCATCGGGCAGCTCCAGAAATATGGAAATACAGAAACTCAGATCGTATTCTCCACTCCGGTTCCGCCACGTGGCATTGATGTCCGTGCGGCAGATGACGATGAGGACGAGGATGGTTCCGATGATTTCCTGTAAAACATGGATATAATAATAGGGCTGTTGACGAACAACAGCCCTTATTTTTTATTATTGTCCGGAACTGATCGTATTGTAGAACTCTGCGAATGCCGCGTCATTTGCAATACAACTGTTTACGTTATCCTGTACTGCTTTGTACAGATTCTGAATATCCGTTGACTGGCTCTGTGTCTCGATATAATTCGTAACTTCCTGTGAAAGAGCCGAATTATCAATCTTGTATCCATCCGCTGTCTTTAACACATAAAACCGGTTAATATTTAGCGGAACACTCGTAATGTTCGCAAGACTCAGATTACTTGTTACATACACAAGTGTCGCATCTTCAGTATAACCCGGTATCGTGTAGCAGTTCACATTCGAATATGCCTTAATCACAGCTGATCGCTGCTGATAAACAGTCATATCATCGAACTGGCTTGGATCTGTGACATAGGTTTTCAGCTTGTCCTGATCACAAACCGCCAATGCTGCATAATACTCTATAATCAAAGAATTGATATCCAGATTTGCATTTGTCTCGTAAGAAAAGCCGGTCTGGTTCGTCTGCTGTGCATCCGTCTGCGTCGCTTTGTCTTTGTTAAACATTCTCAGATCCAGATCTGAGAAGAAATAAAAGTAGAATACAACGGCAAGCAGAATAAAGATCATCCAGCCAAGGAACAGCATCAGGCCTGCTATCTTTTTCTTTCCTTTTTTACCCTTCTTACTCATATGTCCTCCTTCGAACAACAATATACAAAAATGCACCAGAGAGGAATCGAACCTCCGCACATGGCTCCGGAGGCCATTGCTCTATCCACTGAGCTACTGGTGCGCGACTTCTAGTATATCCGATTTGATCTGATTTTTCAAGGCTTCAATGCTATCAAATTTTATTTCTTTTCGAATTTGTCGTAAAAATTCGATTTTCAGGCAGGTTCCATATAGGTTTCCAGCGAAATCCAAGATGTTTGTCTCCACCTTAATTTTGTGATCTGCGTCCACAGTCGGGTTATCTCCCACATTCGTCACCCCGCGATAATGCTGGTTATTCACTGTGACACGCGTTTCATACACGCCGTTTGGCACTAACAGCTTTTCTTCCGTCGGAATCAGATTAGCTGTCGGAAATCCGATCGTGGCACCAAGCTGTTTTCCATACTGGACAATCCCGGAAATGCTATACGGACGTCCCATATATTCACAGACAACATCCACAGCCCCCTGTTCAATCCGTTCCCGGATATAAGAAGAGCTGATGATCGTCCCCTTCTCCCGCAGCTTCTCAAAAGCAAGCACCTCAAATCCATACCGGTCGCCATACGCCTGCAGCATTGCCACATCGCCCTGCCGGTTTTTTCCAAACCTGAAATCATTGCCAACGACCACATATTCCGGGTGCAGCCGCTCCACTAACACATCCTTGATAAATGCTTCCGGCTTCATCGCCGCAAATTTCTTCGTAAACTCACAGGTAACATTCCAGTCGATTCCAAGCTCCTCCAGCAGACGATCCCGCTCCGGAATCGTATAGATGCGCTTTGTGCCAGGCATGTCGATAGAAAATACAACCGACTGTTTTCCTGTCTCATGGGACAACTGCAGCACTTTGTTAATGAGCAGCATATGCCCCTTGTGTAAGCCCTCGAACTTTCCTAATGCCACAACTGTATCTGCGATATTCACGTCATTGTATGCCAGTTTCTTCACATCTGTTTCCTCATAAAAACATTTTAAATGGTTTGTACATCTGTTCTTCCTCTTTGTAGTCATACAGGGCTGCAAACTTGCCTGCATGATACACCCGGATGCGGGAATCGCGTGTTTCTCCCATATCTTTAAAAAACCACGGAGAAAGCTTGTTCCCATTTTTCAGATAATTATCTGCCTGTCCATCAATCTCATATGCCGGATACTGCTGCAAAAGAGCGTCCACAGGCAGGATTGCTTCCTGCAGGGTTCCATCTGCCTGCCGTGCCTCAATCTCCTGCAATGTCAATGCATCTGTCACGGAAAATCCATGCACTTCTTTCCGAAGCAGACCGGATAACACAGCCAGACAGGATAGTTTTCTTCCGATATCCCGGCACAGTGACCGGATATATGTGCCTTTCGAGCAGTACACATCAAAGCTGTAAATATCGTCCGCTTCCTTCGTAATGTCACGGATCGCATAGATCTCAACCGGTCTTGGCTCGCGTTTGATCTCGATACCGGCTCTGGCATATTCGTATAATTTTTTACCATCTTTTTTGATTGCTGAATACATCGGTGGTATCTGGTCATACTTGCCAACAAAGGACAAAATTGCACGTTCCACGTCTGCCTGTGTCAGACGTGCCCTCACTGCTGCATCACTCTCCGCAGTCGTCTCACCTGTCACATCCTCGGTATCCGTTTCATAGCCAAGCTTCATTGTTGCGCGGTAGCATTTATCTCCTTCGGTCAGAAGATCTACCAGCTTCGTTGCCTTTCCAAGACAAACCAACAGGACACCTTCTGCCATTGGATCAAGTGTCCCGGTGTGTCCGATCTTTTTCTGTTTTAAGATGCCACGAAGTTTTGCCACGACATCAAATGATGTGAAATCCTGTTCTTTATATACATTCAAAATTCCGTCTATCAAAGCTGTTCCTCTATCATCTTTATAATATCTGCAACGACTGTATCAAAATCGCCGGTCACTTCAAAGCCTGCTGCGCGGATATGTCCGCCACCGCCATAGGCAACTGCAATCTTGCTCACATCGACTTTTCGGATAGAACGCAGACTGACCTTCATTGCTTCGCCAAGCTGATAAACAAATATCGCCACCTCTACGCCATCAATCACACGGATGCGGTCAACGATCCCGTCTGTCTCTTCCTTTCCACAACCAAAGGTATCAAACATTTCCTTTGTCACAAAGGTATAGACAACCTGTCCGGACAGTGCCAGCTTTGCATTGACCATTGCCTGTCCCATAAGCAGATTCTGCCTGTAGCTGACTCTGTAAAAGGTGTCGTCGATGATCTTCTGCGCATCCACGCCATGTGCAAGCAACTCACCTGCTACCTGCATCGTATCTTTCGTACAGGCGGAATACTTAAACACACCTGTATCATGTACGATACCGAGATACAGACACTCTGCGCAGGCAAGTGTGATCTTCTCCGGATCAATATGCCGGAACAGCACTTCACTTGCAGAAGAAGCGTCCGCATCACAATAGTAATAATCGCCAAATCCCTGATTGCTTCTATGATGATCCAGACAGGCACTTTTCTTTGCCATACCGAAAAGCTCATAGAAACTTCCATGCCGGTCGCGGTCTCCACAATCCAGTGAGATTGCAAGATCCAATACTCGTGACTCCGGTTCATGACAGATGGCATCCGCGCCCTTTAAAAACGAAAACTTATCCGGAATCTTCTCCAGATACACAGTCACCTCTGCGTCATAATTATCCTGAATATAATTGTACAGTCCTAAGCACGAGCCAACACAATCGCCATCCGGGCGGATATGCCCGAATATACCGATTGTCTTTGCATCTTCAATTAGATTTAATAATTCACTCTTCATCATTCTGCTTACTCTGATCCTCTTTGATTACCTCATCGATACGCTTGGACATATAATTTCCGTACTCGATCGATGTGTCCAACACAAACGTAAGCTCCGGTGTATTTCGGAGATTGATCGTTCGTGCCAGTTCGCGGCGGATAAATCCACTCGCCTGCTCCAAGCCCTTTAATGTCTCTGCGCCAGACTCTGCATCGCCTAATACACTGATATATGCTTTACAATATTTCAAATCCTGTGTCACCATGACATCCGTTACCGATGTCATGGGATTGATACGCGGATCCTTTAATTCCATCCGAATGATCCGGGAAAGCTCCTTCTGGACTTCCCCATTGATTCGCTGTGATTTATGACTTGTTTTTCTCATTTCTATCTTGGTACCTCAACCATAATATATGCCTCAATGATATCGCCTTCCTTGATATCATTAAATCCATCCATAACAAGACCACATTCAAATCCTGTCTTAACTTCCTTTACATCGTCCTTGAAACGCTTCAGAGATGCAAGTTCACCCTCGAAGATCTGCTCACCTTCCCGGCTGATACGAACCTTGCAGTTTCTCTGGATTGTACCGTCTAATACATACGAACCAGCGATTGTACCAACACCGGAAGCCTTGTAAGTCTGACGAACCTCTGCATGACCGATGACCTTTTCCTCAAAGATTGGATCAAGCATACCCTTCATTGCACTTTCGATATCCTCGATTGCATTGTAGATGACACGATACAGACGGATATCTACCTTCTCACGCTCTGCAACTTCCTT
Organism: Lachnospiraceae bacterium UBA4711; assembly: GCA_002404515.1. Taxonomy (GTDB): domain Bacteria; phylum Bacillota; class Clostridia; order Lachnospirales; family Lachnospiraceae; genus Coprococcus_C. The sequence goes on from DHJV01000057.1 coordinate 8,343, forward strand.
CGCCTGATTGTCCGGACGAATATTAAATCCAATGATGATCGCATTACTTGCAGAAGCAAGAATCACATCACTCTCATTGATTGCGCCGACACCAGAGTGGATACATTTAACTGCCACTTCCTCATTGGATAGCTTGAGCAGACTCTGCTTGACTGCCTCAACGGAACCCTGTACATCTGCTTTGATGATAAGGTTCAGATCCTTCACATTGCCTTCCTGAATCCGGTTGTAAAGGTCATCGAGAGACATACGCTGCTTCGTATCTGCAATCAGTTTCTCCTTGCCACGGTTGATAAATGCCTCAGAAATCGTACGTGCTTCTTTCTCATTTTCTGTGGCAATTACAATCTCTCCAGAATTTGGAACACCATTTAACCCAAGTACCTCAACCGGCATAGATGGAGTTGCCTCCTTCACCTTGCGTCCCTTATCGTCGAACATTGCACGTACCTTACCATGCACATCGCCGATTGCCAGACAGTCGCCAACATGCAGCGTACCCTTCTGTACCAGAATGGTTGCAACAGAACCACGTCCCTTGTCAAGCTGTGCCTCAATTACGATACCACGTGCCTTCCGGTTCTTGTTTGCCTTAAGCTCCAGGATCTCTGCTGTCAGAATGATCATCTCCAAAAGATTATCAATACCTTCCTTTGTGTGTGCAGATACCGGACAGAAGATGGTCGAACCGCCCCAGTCTTCCGGTACAAGCTCGTATTCCATCAGCTCCTGCTTAACACGGTCGATATTGGCGCTTTCCTTATCGATCTTATTAATTGCAACAATGATCTCGATGCCGGCCGCCTTCGCATGGTTGATTGCCTCTACGGTCTGTGGCATAACACCATCATCGGCTGCAACAACAAGGATTGCAATATCCGTAGACTGTGCACCACGCATACGCATAGCAGTAAATGCCTCGTGTCCCGGTGTATCCAGGAATGTAATCTTCTGACCATTGATAGAGACTACGGATGCACCGATATGCTGTGTGATTCCACCAGCCTCCCCAGCTGTTACATCGGAATTCCGGATTGCATCAAGCAGCGATGTCTTACCATGATCAACGTGTCCCATAACGCAGACAACTGGTGGTCTGGAAGTCATATCTGCCTCGTCCTCTTCTTCCTCACGAAGAAGTTCCTCGATTACATCAACCTTTTCCTCTTCCTCGGCGATGAAGTTATATTCGAGTGCAATATCAGCCGCCTCATCAAATGGGAGGTCAGAGTTTACGTTGTACATCTTACCTGCCATGAACATCTTCTTGATCAGCTGTGCCACTGGCACCTTGATCTTGCTTGCAAGCTCACCGACAGTCAGTACCTCTGGCAGCTTGATTGTCTTGATTACTGGTTCTACCGGCTCCTGCTTCTTTGGTGCTGGCTGATGGTTCTTGTTGTTATTGTTATT
>DHJV01000053.1:0-4531 GCA_002404515.1 Lachnospiraceae bacterium UBA4711
CACCCCCATTCTTATTTTTAGTATATCCATTTATTTTCTAATCGTCAATCTGTATTATAACATTCTCAATAGCACTTTTTGACTTAAAATTTCCCTTCTCTCCCAAACTTATTTTTATTATCATTTTATCTTTTTTATCATATAAATATCTTTAAAATGAAGTTCAGTCAGGAATTTCGCTAGTTCAGTAAATATTCCCCCATTCCCGCAATAAATATTGTATACTGCTAGCAGATTTCAACGGCACCAATAATCACACATCCCACGAAATCAAAAAGGTCGAAACTGCCGCTTATTCTCCCTTCTTCTCCAAGGTCAAACGCGGGTTCCCGCTCTGCTTGTTCCCCAAGCTTCGCTTCGTGCAGTTTCGGAATTAACAACTTCTATTTTCTGTCTTTTATCTATGTTACATTTCTGAATTTTCACAATACATTGCCGCCGATTCCGAACAGGAACCGACGGCAATTTTCTTTTATTATTTATTATCTTGTTTCTTACAATACGCTTCAACCATTTGAATAAATTCTTCCGCAATCACTATCTGCTCATCCGCTTCTTCTTTTGTAGCAATATAAAAATCATCATAATCGCTTGCATCTCAAAGAATTTTTGCAGATTGCAAATCTTCTTTTGCAGCATTAATTCTATATAATACCAAATCTTTTTGTGTTCCAATTTCATTATGCTGCATACAATGTCACCCCTTCTTTATCAACATTTGTATAAAAAGGATAATTTTCTATCCACTTATGAAAATGCTCTTCACTCTTCGCGATTGGCTTAATGTCTGTATCATAGTCCATGTTAAAATCAAAAGTCATATCTGTAAGTTGATGTCTGTATGCCTTTATATCCATATCTGACAAATCTAGCAATATCATAATATCAACATCTGAATCAGAATTATAATCGCCTCTCGCGTAAGATCCATATAAAATTACCTGTCTCAAGTGCGTTCCATATATTTCATGTACATTCGAAACATACTTTTTGATCAAATTCATCATTGTCTGTGACATACTAACACCCCCATTCTTATTTTTAGTATATCCATTTATTTTCTAATCGTCAATCTGTATTATAACATTCTCAATAGCACTTTTTGACTCAAAATTTCCCTTCTGCCCAAATCCATTTTTATTATTGTTTTGTCTTTTTTATCATATAAATATCTTAAAAATGAAGTTCAGTCAGGAATTTCGCTAGTTCAGTAAATATTCCCCCATTCCAGCAACAAATGTTGTATACTGCTAGCAGATTTCAACGGCACCAATAATCACACATCCCACGAAATCAAAAAGGTCGAAACTGCCGTTTATTCTCCCTTCTTCTCCAAGGTCAAATGCGGGTTCCCGCTCCGCTTGTTCCCCAAGCTTCGCTGTGAGCAGTTTCGGAATTAACGACTTCTATTTTCTGTCTTTTATCTATGTTACATTTCTGAATTTTCACAATACATTGCCGCCGACTCCCAAATGGAACCGACGGCAATTCTTTTTACCACATAGAAAATTTACACCATTTCATCTATGAGCGTGATTGCTTCCTGAATCATCTTGTCACAATGTTCCTTCTTGTTACCACCCTTCGCCGCATTTGCGCGAAGCAGATCCACACAGTTCACCATGCCATCATGATTCTCCGCAATCTTCCTACGGAACTCATTTACCTTCGCCGGATTCTCAACACCTTTGGCACCAAGTACCATCAAGCCACCGGTGATTGCGCCACAGATACCACCGCATTTCATACCACCACCGAAATTACAACCAAGCCCTGCTGCCATTTCTTCCGAAATCCCCATATCCTCAGCATAACAACGCATAATCGTCTGGGAACAGTTGCTTACCATCGGTGTTTCGTTTCGAAGCTCCATTGCTTTTTCTATATGTTTATTCATCGCAAACCTCCATCCGCCTTTGTCACTCAACATGTCTCTTATCGTAGTAGCTTATCTGATACTCATTTTTAATAATTTTATCATGATAGCTCAATCATTTCTATACATTTTCGATTATATCTTTTTTTCATAGTATTTATCATTGAATCTCTTCTAAAATAGTGTTATAGTAATAACAAGAAGAGCACCCACTCCAAAGTGGATGCTCCCGAATTGGTTATTTGGTCATAAGACCACGCCTCTTCTGTTGGCAGACAGGAGAGGCATTTTTATTTCTTCTTGTTTCTCTTATCGAGAAAGGCAAGAAACGCTACAATCAAACTTCCAAAGGCTATGAGCAGGCTCAATATACCTATAATTACCGAGATAATTTCGAAAGCTGTCATACTAACGCACCTCCCTTCCTATGTAATCCAGTAAACTGGTATAGGCCCGGGAGGCTACCACCCTGTCATGGGTACTCTTCTTACGTGTTCACCACGCAATTTTATTATACCATTTAGTATAAATCATATCAATCTTTTTAGAACATTTGTTCTATTTTTACTGTTCGTTTTATCAATGAATTCTTTATATTTATTTTTGTTGTTCTCTTATTAGATATTATAAATTATTTATTTTCTTATTTTTCATATTATAAATTTCTGTTTTTGCTAATTCGATCATTTCTTTAACTTCCAATTCTCTCATTTCTTGACATCCTAGTACATTTAATAAACTATTAATACATGGCATCAAGTGTTTTCTATTGCATCTTTATAAATATTGCCATTTTCCTATCGGCTTCCCAAACTGATCAACATCATCTTTTTCAATATTAACCTGTCCTTTAACAACCTTAGCATACTCTACATATTCTTCAAACATTCTTTCCCATTCACTATCTTTTTTATTTTCCATATTTAATTTCCTATTTATTAATTCACTTTAAAGCATTTACAATATATGATAATTTTTTAACTTGCATATTAAAAATCATTTATATCGCAATAAGCTCAGTATCTAATACAACCAGTCATATTCCTATTGACATCGGAATAGCAATTAAAATATATAATTAACGTTTATAATTCCATTTCTTCTTAATATTCAGAAAATTGTGCAATTTTTCACTAGTTTCAAACTTAAATCAAACAAAATCCAAACACTTTAAAAGTATAACACCAACTACCTATCTTCACAGATTTGGAAAATAAAAAACTTTAAGTAATAACTCTCGTCCGCAGCCCATAAAATTGGATGGTCTGGTGCCTGCTGCCGGAATTCCACCTGGCGAAGACGCTTGTGTACGCTGGTTGCTGCCTGACCAATCACCTTCGTGAACAACTCCTGTGTCATGAAATGGGAGCAGGAGCAGGTTGCAAAATACCCGCCATTTTTCACAAGCTGCAAACCTTTCCGGTTGATTTCTCGGTAGCCCTTGATTGCATTCTTGGTTGCTTCGCGCGACTTGGTAAATGCTGGAGGATCTAAGATCACGACGTCAAACTGCTCACCTGCCTCAGCAAGCTTTGGAAGCTCGTCCAATACATTTGCCACTTCAAAATGTACAGCGTTCTCCAGATGGTTGAGCTTTGCATTTTCTCTCGCCTGCTCTACAGCAAACTCTGAAATATCAAGTCCTAACACATCACTCGCCCCGGCATAGCCACAATTTAATGCAAAGGTTCCCATGTGTGTAAAGCAGTCAAGCACACGCAATGGTGTCTCCTGCGCTCCTCTGGTCAGACCTTTGATCAGTCTCTGCATCGCAAGCCGGTTGTATTTCTGGTCAAGGAAGAATCCCGTTTTCTGTCCATTTGCCACATCTACCTTATAATGCACGCCGTTCTCCACGATCTCAACGACCGGATCGAACTCCGCGCCAATGCATCCTTTATATGGAGCAAGTCCTTCCTTCTTGCGCACCTTCGCGTCACTCCGCTCATATACGCCGCGGATCTTGACACCATCCTGTGCCATAATATCTTTCAGCAAATCCACGATCTGTTCCTTATATAAATCAATGCCAAGTGCGAGGGATTCCACCACAAGCACATCCGAGAACCGGTCAATTACAAGTCCCGGCAGGAAATCCGCCTCACCGAAAATCACACGACAACAGGTAAGATCTTCGCCCTGCATTACAGCCTTTCTGTATTCCCAAGCATTCTTTACCCTCATGCGGAGAAATGCCTCATCAATATCCTGTTCTGCATCTCTGGTCAGCATCCGCACAGTGATTTTTGATTTCCGGTTGATGAATCCACGTCCCATCGGATATCCATCGAAATCACGCACGATCACGATATCGCCATCTTCCACACTTCCCATCACGCTCTCTATCTCATTGTCGAAGATCCAGAGTCCACCTGCCTTGATGGTACGTCCTTCTCCCTTTCGTAAATTTACGACTGCTTTCGGTTCCACTTGTATTTCCTCCTGATTATATTCCAAGAATTATCGATTATGGTTTTCTTTTATTTCATATGTACCTTGGTTGTTTTCTTGTATGTTTCTATTTCTTTCCTATGGTATCACAGAGTGATTTGTTTCTCAATCTATACTTTCTTTTTCTCTATCTGCTTCCGTTGGAGTATTTTCCCTTTTTCAGACTTTTCTACCCAACCAGCTTGCTTCTCTCACTCTTCCTAT
>DHJV01000053.1:4619-8545 GCA_002404515.1 Lachnospiraceae bacterium UBA4711
TATTGGAGCAATTTTCCGTTTTTAAACTTTTCTCCCCAACCTGCTTGCTTCTCCATTTCTTCCTATTGGAGCAATTTTCCGTTTTTTCACTTTTCTCCCCAACTAACTTGCTCCTCTCACTCTTCCTATTGGAGCAATTTTCCATTTCCAGCCTTTTCTCCCCAACTAACTTGCTCCTCTCACTCTTCCCGTTGGAGCATTTTCCCGTTTTCAGACTTTTCTCCCCAACTCTCCATCCACAATTGATAAATTTTCCCAACATATGCAAAAAATCCTCTAAATAGTTTGTCTAAACTAACTTTTTGCGTTATAATAACCACGGCAATTAACCAAATACATAAAACATCCAGCAAAACAAGTAAAAATACACTTGACAAACCTGTATTGCACGTTTATTTTATATATGAACATATATTCATATGTTTGTATATACTTAAATTATTCAAAAGGTTAATGCATTTTGGAGTTTTATATCCACTGCCTATCAAGTAGTTGCAAAACACGAACAATATGGTAGGTAAGAGTTGTAGATCATCACATATTCTTAAGCAGACCATTGGAGCACATCAGCACTTAACGAACGAAGTAGCAATTCGCAGAATTGGTGCTTCGTGAGTTTAGTGTCTGCTATGTGCGGAAGTGAGCGAGAGCAAGTCTGCGTAGAAATGTGATGAGCTGCAACTCGCTACCACCACGTACATTCGTGTTTTGCTTCACGATTTGCAGTCACATAAAAGGAGGAAAATCATGTTCTTACAAATCAACAATCTTGAAAAGTTCTATGGTGAAAAAGACAACCGTGTACAAGTCCTAAAAGGACTTTCTACCGGTATCGGGAAAGGCGAGATCTGCGTCCTGCTCGGGCCATCCGGTTCCGGTAAGTCTACTCTGTTGAACATCGTCGGCGGCATCGAAAGCTATGATAAGGGAGAGATCATCATCAACGGCGCCGCCATGTCTGCCATGAACGAAAAGCAGATGACACTCTACCGACGTGAACACTTAGGTTACGTCTTCCAGTTCTATAACCTGATTCCGAACCTGACAGTCAAGGAGAATATCGAGGTCGGTGCTTACCTCGGAAGCAACCCACTTGACGTCGACGACCTGCTTCATACACTTGGACTTTGGGAGCATAAGGATAAGATTCCAAGCCAGCTTTCCGGCGGTCAGCAACAGCGTACATCCATCGGTCGTGCCATCGTCAAGAATCCGGATCTGCTGCTCTGCGATGAGCCAACTGGCGCGCTCGATTACAATACTTCCAAGGATATTCTGAAATTGATTGAAGACGTCAACCGGAAATACGGAAATACCATCATCATCGTTACACACAACGATGCCATCAAACTCATGGCAGACCGTGTGATCAAGCTCCGCGACGGTATGATCCGGAAAGAATATACAAACGAAGCAAAGACACCGGCGATGGAATTAGATTGGTAGGTGAATACATATGGCTGATAAAACAATCAAAAATCCACTGCGCAAACGTATCCTTCGGGATATCAGGAAAGAAAAAGGAAAATACATATCCATCTTCTTGTTTCTGACATTTATGATTGCAATCGTCAGTGGTATGCTGGTTACTTCGCTGAGCATGATGCACACCTACGACGATGGTATCGAGACATATAAATTGGAGGATGGGCATTTCTCTACTAACAGTGAAATCTCTGTGGCCGACCTGCAGAAGATCGCTGACCAGGCAGATTCAGACACAGCAATTGCAACCATCTACAAACAGTACTTCTATAATTTTGATTACACCTTTGAAAATAACGACAATTATTCCATCCGTCTCTACGAAAACCGCGAGGCGTTGAATACATATTCGATCTTTGAAGGACACGCACCGGAGAAGGACGGAGAACTTGCCATCGACCGTCTCTTTGCAGAAAACAACAATCTCAAAATCGGTGACACCCTCACCTTTGACGGAAAGGATTTAACAATCTGCGGAACAGTTGCTGTCCCGGATTATAGCTGTCTGTTCGAGAAAAACTCTGATTCGATGTTCAGCGCGACGACATTTACCATGGGGTTTGTCACTACAGATTATTTCAAGGAATTCTCCGAAAGCAAGCTTACCTACGGCTTTGCTTATCGTTTCACGGACAGAAGTCTTGATGACCGGGCTTCTTATGACGCAAGCACAGACCTGATGAATGCATTGTCCGAACAGCTCGCTCCACAGGGAAATTACCTGACCGATTTTTTGATGCGGCAAAACAATAAAGCAATCACATTTACAAGGGAAGATATGGATGGCGATACAAACAGCACGATCATGATGCTCTATATCATGATAGCACTGCTTGCATTCATCTTCGCACTTATGACTTTCAGCACGATTGAAGCGGAAGCCGGTGCAATCGGAACCCTGCGCGCTTCCGGATATACAAAAGGAGAAATCATCCGGCATTACATGGCTGCACCAACGTACGTATTCCTTGCAGCCGCAGTGATTGGAAACATCGGCGGTTACACTTGTTTCCGTAAATTCATGGAGGACATGTATTACCATTCCTACTCTCTGCCTGTATTCAAGGTTGTGTGGAATGCAAACGCCTTTTTGCTTACGACTGTGATTCCGATTGCAATCCTGTTAATAATCAACTACCTTGCACTTCGATCAATGCTTGGATTGTCACCGCTTAACTTCCTGCGGCATGATCTGTCAAAACGTAAGAAAAAGCATGTGACAAAGCTTCCGGACTTCAAGTTTCTGACCAGGTTCCGGATTCGTACAATCCAGCAGAACCGCTCCAACTATATCACAATGGCGATTGGTATCCTGATGGCAAATATCCTGTTTATCTTCTCTGCCAGCATGCTTCCAATCTTAAATGACCAGACAGATAATGTGCTTGATCACCTGATTGCAAACTATCAATATACACTCAAAGCACCGGTAGAGCTTGACGATTCATCTGCTGAAAAATACTGTCTAACTGCGCTTGCTGATAATGACGGAAAGGAAGTGCTTGTATATGGAATCGCAGATAATTCAAAGTACCTGACACAGGTTTCTATGCCTAGGGAAAAAGGGGATATCATCATCTCAAAATCGTTCATGAAACTGAACGATTATAAAGTAGGCGATACGATTAAAATAGCGGAAAAATACGGCGATAAAGAATATTCTTTCCGGATTGCCGGCAGCTTCAATTACCCGGCGGCCTTCTCCGTATTTATGAGCATTGATAATTACAATGACACATTCGGAAAAGATGCGGATTATTTCACAGGATATTTCTCTAACAAAGCGCTGGATGACTTAGATGACAGTTTCATCTACAGTACGATGGGACCTTCGGACTATTCGAAGTTAAGCGACCAGATGAATGATTCGATGGGACGTATGATGCCTTTGATGAAATATCTTTCCCTTATTATCTTCGTCATCGTGATCTACCTGCTCTCCAAGATTGTGTTGGAAAAAAATGCGGAATCGATTTCCCTGACGAAGATTCTCGGTTACAACAACAGAGAAATCGGGAAAATCTACATTATTTCGACTGCAATAGCAGTCCTTGTCAGTGTAGCAATCAGTCTGCCGCTTTCAACGGTCATCTTGAAGACAATGATTGTCTATCTCTTCCGGACTTTTGATATCTGGCTGGAAAATGTTCATATCGGAACATCCATCTATGTTCAGGTTGTAATCTGGGATATTGTATGTTACGGATTATTAAGTTTCCTGCAATATAAGAAGATCCAGAAGATTCCTATGGAAGAGGCACTGAAGAACCGGGAGTAATTACCTACCCTACGTCATCATAGATTGTCTAACTATACAATCTATACCTGCCATTTGGAGCAAACAAGCTTATCCTGCCTGTTTGCTCCTATTTTATTTACTACTGTTATTCCGGTCTCCTACTTTTTTGAGAGCAAACTTGTTGTTTCGTTCTGCTTTGCTC
>DHJV01000053.1:8583-8734 GCA_002404515.1 Lachnospiraceae bacterium UBA4711
CTCCTATTTTCTTTGCCACTTCTATTCCAGCCGCCTGCTTTTTGGGAGCAAACCTGTTGTTTCGTTCGTCTTTACTCCTATTTTCTTTGCCACTTCTATTCCAGCCGCCTGCTTTTTTGGAGCAAACCTGTTGTTTCGTTCTGCTTTGCTC
>DHJV01000053.1:8862-17027 GCA_002404515.1 Lachnospiraceae bacterium UBA4711
GCTCCTATTTTCTTTGCCACTTCCATTCCAGTCTCCTGCTTTTTTGGAGCAAACCTGTTGTTTCTTTCTGCTTTACTCCTATTTTCTCATAATCATAAAAAAGAAACATCCAACCGGTTCTTGCCAGCTGGATGTTTCATTCTCTTGTTGCCTATCGACTACATATATTCATGTACATTACGTCAACTTATACACTCACAAACATTGCAATACTCATGTTCTTTATTTATACTTACAGTCACCGCAATTCTCATGTTCAATATTTATACTTACAGTCACTGTAATTCTCTTATTCTGTATTTACACTCACAAACATTGCAATGCTTATCCATTTATTTACTTCCCTTCATACCGATCGTGTCCCTGCAGTCTCGCCATCGCTCTGGCAAGTGAAGCACGGGAAATATGGTATTCCATGATACTCTGCTTCTGCTGCATCTGCTCGATGGCTCGTTCCTTCGCAGCCTGTGCACGGAACTCATCGATTTCCTCCGGTTTTTCTGCCGAATAGACAAGTACAACAACCTCGTTGTTCTTGACCTTCAGAAGTCCATCGGAACAGATTGCCACATGTTCCTCTCCATCCGGTGTCCGGAAGTGCAGCTCACCGACTTCGATATTCGTCGTCATCTTCTCGTGATGTGCCAGAATCGCCATCTGTCCATCATAGCCGGGGAATTTCAAAATTTCACATGGTCCATCATAAAACACCCGGTCACAGGCTATGATTTTGAGTGAAAATGTATTCATATGCCGTCCCCTTTCTATCCTTTACAGGGTTTCTGCTTTCTTCTTTACATCCTCAATCGTACCAACATTAAAGAAGGCTGCCTCCGGATATTCATCCATCTCACCATCCAAGATTGCCTTAAATCCACGAATCGTCTCCTTGACTGGTACAAATACACCTTTGACATTCGTGAAATTCTCTGCTACATGGAATGGCTGTGACAGGAAACGCTGTACCTTTCTTGCACGGTAAACCGTCTGCTTATCCTCATCGGAAAGCTCTTCCATACCAAGAATTGCAATGATATCCTGCAGTTCCTTATACTTCTGCAAAGTCTCCTGCACCTCACGTGCGACACGGTAATGCTCTTCTCCAACGACATCTGCCTCCAGAATACGGGAAGTTGATTCCAGTGGATCAACGGCTGGATAAATACCCTGTTCTACAATCTTACGTGACAATACAGTCGTTGCATCCAGGTGAGAGAATGTTGTAGCAGGTGCCGGGTCTGTCAAGTCATCGGCTGGTACATAGACCGCCTGTACCGATGTAACAGAACCATCCTTTGTAGAAGCGATACGCTCCTGCAACTCACCTAAATCATTTGCCAGCGTTGGCTGATATCCAACAGCAGAAGGCATACGTCCAAGCAATGCAGACACCTCTGAACCTGCCTGTACAAAACGGAAGATATTATCAATGAATAACAACACATCCTGCTTTTTTACATCACGGAAATATTCTGCCATCGTAAGTCCCGTCTCTGCCACACGCATACGTGCACCCGGTGACTCATTCATCTGTCCAAATACCAGCGCTGTCTTATCAAGAACGCCGGATTCTTTCATCTCATTCCACAGATCGTTACCCTCACGGGAACGCTCTCCAACTCCGGTGAAAATGGAATAACCGCCGCTCTCCGTTGCGATGTTGTGGATCAGCTCCTGAATCAGAACTGTCTTACCAACACCGGCACCACCGAACAGACCGATCTTACCACCCTTTGCATATGGGGCAAGCAGATCGATGACCTTGATACCGGTTTCCAGCATCTCAACAACCGGACTCTGATCCTCAAATGTTGGCGGCTCACGGTGGATACACCAGTGCTCGCCATTCTCCAGACTTTCCTTTCCATCCAATGTCTCACCAAGTACATTGAACAGTCGTCCTAATGTCTGCTCTCCGACCGGAACCTGAATGCCAGATCCGGTCGCTGTCACTTCCATATCTCTGCACAAGCCTTCGCTCGCTGCAAGCATAATACAACGGACAACATTGTCACCGATATGCTGGGATACTTCCATGACGCATTTCTTTCCATTGTTCATCACATACAAAGCATCCTTGATATATGGCAGGTTGCCGTCTGCAAACTCGACATCGACAACCGGTCCGGATACCTGTACGATCTTACCTTTATTTTCACTCATGCGATCATTCACCTCGCTTGCTTCTTCTTTTTCTTCTTGAGTGCCTTGGCTCCACCGATCACCTCGGTGATTTCCTGCGTGATTGCTGCCTGACGCACACGGTTAAATTCAATCGAGAGATCATGCAGCATTGCCTGCGCATTGTCCGTTGCCGCCTGCATCGCCATCATTCTGGCATTTTCCTCACTTGCGGAACCCTCAACAAGAACACCATACATAAAACCTGTTACATAGTTATACACCAATTTCTCCAAAACCTTCTTCGGAGATGGATAGATCAAAAACCAGTCGTCGGATTGCTCTGCTGCCTCACGGTCGCTGTTTCCGAATCCCTTCTGGGAATCCTCCAGCAGTTCCTTCTTGATAAACTCATGTGTCTTGAGCGGCAGGATTTCCTGCACCTCAACCTCTTCCTTCATGCTGTTTACCATCTTCGTATAGACAACATATACCTCGTCGATTTCTTCCTCCTTATATAACTCCACGATACGCTCTGTAATCATTCGTGCACGGTGGATGGAAGGGTTGTTCGCCGAATAACAGAATCCCTCTTCCAGTTTATATCCCTGGGAAGAAAAGAAATGTCGTCCTAACTCTCCAACTACAAACAGACGGTAGGAATCCGCCTCATCAACCAGCTTCTGCGCTTCTTTTAACACATTGTGGTTATATGCGCCCGCCATACCTTTATCGCCTGTTATAACGATAAATGCACGCCGTTTGGTCTTCTCCAGCAGATCCTTGCCACGGTTATCAAAGAACAGATGCTGCATATCCGGGAAATGCAACAGAATATCTGCAATCTGTTCTTGCAATCCATAGAAATACGGCTCGGTATTCTCCAGCTTCTGTCTTGCTTTCCGAAGCTTCATCGAAGACATCATATACATTGCCTTCGTGATCTTCATCGTGTCCTGGATACTTTTGATACGTGTGGAAATTTCTCTTGCATTTGCCATTTAATTCCCTCCGTTTTCGTCTTCCAGGCTCCTCTGCTTATATTCATTCGCTGCCTGTATGATTGCATCCTTCACATCGTCTGCCAGATCCTTGGAAGAATCCAGACGCCCGATAATATCTGCATGATTCTTTGCAAAATCATCCAGCAGTCCAAGGCGGAATGCCTTGATCTTCTCAATCGGAAGATCACTGAATACATGTGCATTGGCAGCAACCAATGTGATAACCTGCTCTGCCATTGTAAATGGACGTCCAAGCGGTTGCTTCAACAGCTCCATCAGCGCACGTCCATGCGCTAACTGTTTCTTCGTGTTCTCATCCAGATCGGAAGAAAACTGTGTAAAGACCTCCATCTCACGATACTGTGCCAGATCAATACGGATACTTCCGGCTGCCTTCTTCATCGCCTTTGTCTGTGCCGCACCACCGACACGCGATACGGAAAGTCCGACATTGACGGCTGGCCGCTGACCTGCAAAGAACAGTTCGCTTTCCAGATATATCTGTCCATCTGTGATAGAAATAACGTTTGTCGGTATATATGCAGACACATCGCCTGCCTGTGTCTCAATAATTGGAAGCGCGGTAATACTTCCGCCACCAGCCTCGGCTGTCACACGGGAAGAACGCTCCAGCAATCTTGAGTGCAGATAGAATACATCTCCTGGATATGCCTCACGTCCTGGTGAACGCTCCAGCAAAAGTGAGATTGCACGATAGGCAACCGCATGCTTGGACAGATCATCATAGACGATCAGAACATCCTTGCCCTGATACATAAAATACTCTGCAAGCGCTGTACCTGCGTATGGCGCGATATACTGCAATGGTGCCGGATCGGATGCTGTTGCAGCAACGACGATCGTGTAATCCATAGCATCATTTTTCTTCAATGTATTTACTAACTTCGCGATTGTCGATGCCTTCTGTCCGATTGCAACATAGACACAGATAACATCCTTGCCCTTCTGGTTCAGGATTGTATCCATCGCGATTGAAGTCTTACCTGTCTGTCTGTCACCGATGATCAACTCACGCTGTCCACGACCGATCGGGAACATCGAATCAATTGACAGAATACCTGTCTCCATAGGAACGGATACGGATTTACGATCAACAATACTTGGCGCCGGGTTCTCGATTGGACGGTAACCATCCTGCGCGATATCGCCTTGTCCATCAATCGGCGCACCAAGTGCATCCACAATTCTTCCAAGGAATGCATCTCCGACCGGGATACCAGCCATCTTGCCGGTACGAACGACACGGCTGCCTTCCCTGATCTCTGTATCACGCCCAAACAGGATAACACCGATCTCATCGCGTCTTACATCCTGTACCATACCTTTGACACCACAGTCAAAGAGGACGATCTCACCGTAAAATGCATGATCGATACCATCGACGTTTGCAATACCATCACCAACCCAGTTTACAACACCGATTTCCTTATCCTTTGCCTGCAGCTCAAAATCTGCGATATCGGCTCGCAGGATGGAAATGATGCTCTCCTCGCTGACCGTTGCCAGCTTCTTGCTTGTCAGAGACTGGTTGATATGCTTCTGCAGCTGATCGATACGTCCCTGCTCACTCCAGTCGTACTCTTTATTTCCAACACGAATAATGAATCCACTCTTGATAGATGCATCTTCCTTGCCAACGACCTTGATATCCGGATTGTTGCATTCCTTTGCAAGGAACAAACGAATCCGTTCCATCTGCTCTGGTGTCGGTGGTGTCACATACGTAAGCTCTGCCTGATCTTCCACCTTCTCCGGCGTCTTTGTAAGTTCAATATATGCCTGCTCGATCTCATCCAATAATCCAAAATCTCCATTATCACATAAGATCTTTAAGAAATTCCGGATCTCCTTCGGGAATACCCGGTCGATTACCAGATGTTTTTTCTCCAGCGATACGGTTGGATCTTCAAACTCCACACCGATCTGTGGAACTGCCTCTAAAATATCTTTTACGCTCTGCAGATTTGACTTCGCGTTTTCAACGAGCTTCAAATCTACTGCATAGTCCTTTGCTGCTCGAATCACGTTTCATCACCTGCTTTATCTAAAAATTTGTCGTACAGCGCGTTATCCACGTCTGCACCCTTTTTCTCTCCAACTACCTTAACTGTTGCATCGACAACCATATCAGCAATATCTTTTTCTGCTTTCTTCAAGATCTGTGCCTTCTGATTCTCTGCATCAGCGATTGCATCTTCCTTTACCTGCTTTGCGGTCTTCTCTGCATCTGATACAATCCGCTTATATTCCGCATCTGCGGTCTGTCTTGCCTCCTGAAGTACCTGTTTCTTAGTCTCTTCTGCATTTGCAAGACTTGCCTCATACTGCTTTCTTGCTTCCTCTGCTGCCTGCTTGCTTTCGTCCGCTTCCTTGAACTGTCTGTCCGCTTCCTCCTGACGCGCAGCAATGATCTTCTGTACTGGCTTAAACAGGAAAATCCGCATCAACACAAACAAAAGCAGCAGATTGATTATGGTAAGTAATAAATTCCAATCTACCCGGAGCATGTTACCACCCTGCCTTTCCTGTCATTACTTCAACATTACTATGATCATAAGTGCGATAACGAAACCGTAAATAGCGGTTGCCTCTGCAAGTGCACAACCAAGAATCAATGTCTTGTTGATCTTACCTTCTGCCTCTGGCTGTCTTGCGATTGCCTCTGCTGCCTTACCTGTTGCAATACCGATACCAATACCTGCGCCAAGCGCTCCTAAAACTGCAATACCTGCACCAATTGCGATTATTGTACCCATAATAATTATCTCCTTTTCGTTTATTGTTCAATTTCTTCACTGATGTACAGTGATGTCAAAAATACAAATACATATGCCTGCAGCAATCCATCAAACAGATCAAAATACAAAGAAAAGACTGCCGGCAGAACAACTGGAACAACCATCTTAATGAGTTCCATAATTACAAATGCACCAAGCACGTTACCAAAGAGTCGCATGCACAGTGACAAAGGTCGTGTAAATACCTCTAAGATATTGATTGGAGTGACGATTGCGATCGGTTCTACGAACTTATGCAGCCACTTCTTCACACCCAGATGGTAAATACCTGCCGCCTCAACCAAGACAATACTCATAACCGCAAGTGCGATCGTGACATTCAGATCTTTCGTCGGGGACTTAAATCCAAACAATCCAATGATGTTCGATACACCAATATACAGCAATACAGTTGTCAGATATGGGACATACGCTTTTCCTTCAGGTCCGATCATATCCTCCACCATACCGGTCAGCTTTGTAACAATCGTCTCTGCGATTGCCTGACGTTTGCTGATGTGATCAATCTTCATGTTTCTTGTCAGGATGATTGCCACAAGAACTAGCACTGCCATGATGATCCATGTTACGACCACAGATTCCGATACATCGATACCACCGAAGATTGGAATCGTAAATACGGTCTCACAGTTCAGTTCTTCCATCAGGTCTTTTGCAAGATCTTCCAAAAAAACCATCTCCTTTTCTCGTTTTATCCTTTCTACCCACGTAAAAGTGTATACCTTTTTTTGTCGAAAGTAAAACGTATTTTTCTATAAAAAAACAACCCAAACAGATTGTTATTTTAGCATTTTTTACATAACTTCATACAGATTAGATCATCTGTTCAATCAAATCATAATGCCTGTCAATCGCAGAAAGCATGGCTGGCTCATTTTTCTGTACCAGATTCTGGTAAATGTCCTCATGACATTGCATCAGTTTCTCCCGTGTCGGCTCATTCGCAAGCTCGATCACATAGTTGATCCAATCCCGGTACGCATCGGTTACCGCCTCCATCAAAACCGCCCACAGATGATTGCCGGTCGCTTTGATCAGTGTGTCATGAAACTCTTTGTCCACATCGGTCAGATCTTTGCCCTCGAAAAGCTTCATCTCCTCAAGCTTTGTCTCTAAGATTGACTCATATTCATAGGAAAGCCCTTTTGCAATCAAATTCGTACAGACGGCTTTCTCCATCACACGGCGGAATTCAAATATTTCCTCCTTCGTGATTGTTCCGAGAGCAAGCATCACCGTAAGCGACTTCCGGATAGATTCACCGACATGCTTCGATACATAGTTTCCGGATCCCTGCACCCGATCGATCAGCCCCATGCCATGCAGGATACTGATTGCCTCGCGGATGGAATTTCTTCCAATTCCCAATTCTTCGGCAATTCTTCGTTCTGGAGGAAGTTTGCTTCCTAACTGCAGTGATCCTTCCTTGATCCGGTCTATGATATAGGTGATTGCTTTCTCATATTCCTGTGTTGTCTGTTTCTCCATTTCTTTCATCACCTACTCTAACCCAGTCTGTTTGATATACTGTTCGATCATGGCAATCGTACCTGCTGTACCAAGCTTCGAAACATTCAGGCACAAATCATAATTATCTGCCATGCCCCATGTTTCTCCGGTATAATACTTATGATATGCTGCCCGGCGTTCATCGGTTGCCTGTACAAGCTTCTGTGCCTGACGCTCCGAAATTCCATGCTTTTTTGCGATCATCTCGACCCGCATCGCATCATCCCCGGTCAGGAAGATAGCAAGTTTATCTTTCCGGTCCTTGAATACATAATTACCACATCGACCCAGGATAATACAATTTTTTCCTTCCAGGATCCCGGATAATGCTTTCTTCGGTGTCTCATAAAATACACTCTCGCTTTCTGTCTGGGATATCGTGTACATCAGTGTATCCATCGGTGTCTCTCCGTAGAAATCCGGATACCTGTCATAAGTTCCATACCCTTTCGCAAGTTCTGAGATGACCGACCGATCATAAAATGGAATATGATAGATCTGTTCCAACGCATGACCGATCTCGTCGCCACAACAGCCACATTTTCTACCAATCGTAATAATCATAACGAACACCTCCTAATTTCTAATTGCACATATTGTAATGCATATATTTTAATATTATTTCATTTCATATGCGATGTATTGAAACCAAGAAGTTCTAACTGTTCTGATATACATACCATTTTGTCACGCAACCGCCGCCAATTCGCCG
>DHJV01000053.1:17100-23776 GCA_002404515.1 Lachnospiraceae bacterium UBA4711
ACATCGTGTTCAAACATTGCTGAATAACCCACAGAACACTAAGAACTTCTAAGTTTCAAACATATGCATATTTCACGAATTAATATTAAAATACATGCATTTCATATTCCTAACCATGTGCAATTACCAATTATATCCTTTACCTTCCTTACATAAAATTCGCATAGACGGATGCGAGTACAACCGTCAGGATTCCGGTGACGGCGATTGCCAGACTGCTCATCGCGCCTTCCACTTCTCCCATCTCGATTGCCTTGGCTGTGCCGATTGCATGGGACGATGAGCCCATCGCAAGTCCCTTGGAAATCGGCTCTGTGATACGGAAAAGCTTACATACAAACTCGCCCAATATATTTCCAAGCACACCCGTTACAACGATGACGGCAACCGTGATCGTCACATAGCCGCCGAGTTCTTCCGACACACCCATACCGATTGCTGTCGTGATAGACTTCGGAAGCATCGTGACATATTCCTGATGCGTGAGTCCCATGAGCTTCGACAGGACAAATACGGTCGTCAGACTCGTAAGCACCCCTGCTGTGATTCCAAGCAACACGGCTTTGACATTCCGTTTCAATAACTGCCACTGTTCATACAACGGAATCGCCAGACACACTGTTGCCGGTGTCAGAAACCAGCTTAAATACACAGCCCCCTTATTATACGTATCATAATCAATATGTGCACACACAAGCACAATGATTGTAAGGAGCATGGATATCAGCAGCGGATTGAAAATTCCTAACTTAAACTTCTTCTTTAATAATGAACCTGCCAGATATGCAAGCAGACTGAGTGTCACACCTGCAAACATGGACGTCTGAAATAACTCTTTCATATGTTCTGCTCCTTTGCCTTCTCTTTTGCTTTGGATCTTTTAATCACACATTGGGATACACGTCCGGTTGCCCCCATAACTGCAATAAGTGCCACAACCGTGATCACACTGACTGGAACAAGCACCGGCTTCAATGTGCCCCACGATGCCATCAGTCCAACGCCTGCCGGGATAAACATGACCGGCATGATCTCGATCAGGAATTTTCCAGCATCCTTCACCGCATCCAGCTTAATGATTCCACTGAGCAATCCGATAAATAAAATCACCATGCCATAGATGCTCGCCGGAATCGGCAATGGCAGGAAGTATTTTAACAACTCTCCTAAAAAGGAGATAAACAAGATTAACAAAAATTGTCGTAAGTATTTCATAATGACTCTCTCTACTCCTATAACGCAAATTGGTAGCACCACTTTGGTGCTACCAATCATTATAATTCAATTTATAGAATTGTCAATTATGAAATTTGCCACTTTTTGACAAAAATTTGGACAAAATTTCTACATGATTTTCAATGCCTAAGACTGTACCCGGTTCATATACTGCTCCCAGAGCATCGCAACCTGCGCACCTGTCACATAGACCTGATAGGAATTGCCTATCGTCTGATCTTCCGGATCGACAAACTCGATACCAAGCACATATCCATCTGCTTCCTTCTTCATCTCATAGAGATATGCACCTTCGCAGCTCTTTGGAAAATCCGCTGTCTCCACCACGGAAAGCTCGTAGTCAGGAACTTCGGACTGCAGCACATCATTTGCATCATAATACTTGTAGCCATCACGCACACAGCGGATCAGCTTTCCATCGGTGATACGTATCTTCGTCGTCCCTGCATAGCTTTCGGTATAGTTTGTATTCTGGCTGTTGTCCGCCTTTACGATCAGCGCTTCTACAACAAGCTCCACACCATTTTCTGTCACTGCAAATGTATCGATCTGACAGTCGTCAAACCGGAAATGCTCTAGTTCATCTACACTTTTATATGCCATTGTTGTTCTTACCTTTCTTATCATCCGCATGCCGCTTCTCATAAATTCCCACTTGCTGTGCCAGATCCTTAAACTTCGTCTCCAAGCTTGACAGCTCAATGGTCAGCATAAACGTCTTCATCATCAATACCGCAATAATGAACAAATATACTACATTTGCAGGCGATATCATTCCCATTTTATCAGTGACCCAGTACACGATCTGTGGAAATACGGATAATATAATCAGCAAAAATGCAAATATGATCCAAAACAGTGCATATTCAATCTGCATCTTTGAATGACGGATTCTCCAAATAACATACAACAAACTGATGACTGACATCGCAATCAAAAATATTCTTAACATGACTGACATAATACGTTACCCCTCTCTTTTCATAATAATGTGTCTGCTGTCCCGCTTCCGAAAGCTCTGAATTACTAAAATTGACATCAGCATCCGAAGCATATACATGGCTGACTTTGAAAAGTTCAGATAGCTCGTACCTGCTGTCCGTTCATCCATCTCCACCTGCACCTCTGCAATATTTGCTCCCTGTTTCAGCAAATAAGAGATCGTATCCGGTTCCGGTCCATAATTCATATTGACCGCAAATTCTTTTATCATTGTTTTATTAAACATACGCATACCCGAAGTTGGGTCATTAATCTTTTTTCCGGTCGTCAGCCGAATTGCAGATGTGATCATTCGTGAGCCTGCCATTCGTAAACCATGATTTTTCTTTTTGGTTACAAACCGCGATCCAATCACAATATCATATCCCTGCTCCATCTTCTCAAGCATTGCTTTGATATATTCTGGTTTGTGCTGTCCATCTGCATCAAATTGCAGCGCATAATCATAATTTTTATAACTGGCATATTTCATTCCCGTTTGAAACGCACCAGCCAGCCCTAAATTCACCGGAAGATCAATAATCTCAAATCCATATTCATGACACTTCGCGGATGTGCTATCTGTCGATCCATCATTCACCACGACATAATCATATTCGGGATATTTTTCTTTTATCATGTTTACTACGCCTACTATATTTTCCTCTTCATTATAAGCAGGTATAATCATCAGTAACTTCATACCGTAAGCTTCTCCTTTTATCTACATCTCTTGTCGAATCAGATTTCATTTCCTTTTTCGCTGTTTTTATAAACACCCGACAACACCTTGGCAATTCCCTTCGGCCAGAATTTACAGAACACCTCGAAATCCTCCTGTCCTCGCTCATTGTCCCGGATTGTGGCGCTTGTCTCACTGTCTTCATGGATTCGGTGTCCCATCAGGAACTGGGGAATATAGACAAACTCTCCATTCTGCCGGCTGAGCCATTCCCATGTCTGCCAGTCCAGATTGCTCCGAAAATGTTTTCGAAACAGATCGGTCTCTCCTTGTTGTTCTAATAGTTTCCCAATAGCCGCCTTATGATATGTAACCGACGGACAACAAATCGCATTTCCGAATTTCAGACTGAACCGTTTTCTCCATCTGCTCCCTTGTCCACGTTCTCTTTTCAACGGGGAAAGCAACAGCCTTTTGATCTTCAGATTCTTTCGATCGCTATACTTTTTCTTCCCTATTATCTCTCTGTAATCTGAAAACAAAATCAGTGGAATCTTTCCCTTCTTTTCATGTTGCTCTGCCTTTTGCATAATCATTTCCAGATAGTGCGGTTCGTAAATGTCATCCTGATGCGCGATCGTTACATATGGCGTATGCGCCATAGACAGCGCAAAATTCCAATCATCCGCAATGTTTGATTTTCCATTCCTTACAAAATAATCAAGTCCATATTTTCTACACATATCTTCCAAATACGGACTTGGTGTCGACGTTGCAAGACAAATATTGCTTGTTTTCGTCTGCCCTTTCAAAGAATGAATGCATTCTTCCAAATATGGACTTTCCTTATATGCACATATCACAAATGTATGAGATTGGGTATTCATCATTTTCACTCCATTATCACAATTAGCAAAACTACTCAGATTGTAGCATACTTACTGAAACTTCTCAATACAACATGGCATAAGAAAACTCAGAAATTTCCGGTGCTTGACTTTCCCTCCTCACTGTACTATGATTAAATAAATGCAGGTATAGTTCATTGGTAGAACACCAGCTTCCCAAGCTGGATAGGCGGGTTCGATTCCCGTTACCTGCTCTTTTTATTGTCAAAAAAGAGGCACCCGTTGTGTGTTGAGGTGCCTCTTCTTGAAACTATTCTATTTCACACGATATCTTACTCTGCAGTCGTATCTGTAGAAGTTTTCGCCTCTATCGGAGTTTCAACCACCGTCTTGATTCCATCCAAGCCTGTGATGTTCACATTCTTGTTAACCTTCGCATCGTATGTATTCGCACGCATAATATCTGCGATATCGATACCAGTCACTTCCTTCACTGACTCCATCGTCTTCGCAAGCACCTGTGGCACATACGAACCCATCGAACCAACGCCGGAACCTTCTCCGTTACCGTCGATGATCGTAACCTTGTCGATCGTAGAGAGTGGTTCTGCGATAGCCTTTGCCATCTCCGGCAATGCCTTCACGATCATTTCCACCATCGCTGCCTGTCCGTACTTCTTCATAGCCTCGGCTTTCTTCTCCAGTGCCTCTGCCTCTGCAAGACCTTTGGCTTCGATTGCCTTCGCCTCTGCTTCACCAACGGCACGGATACCTGCTGCCTCCTGCTGCTTTGCGAAAAGCTCTGCTTCTGCCTGTGCCTTCTTCGCCTCTGCTTCCTGCTGCTTCTCGAACTTGTCTGCCTCGGCATTTCTCTGACGCTTGTACAGCTCGGCATCTGCCTGCTGCTGTCTTGCAAACTTATCCGCTTCCGCTTTCTTACGGATATCCGCGTCGAGGGACTGCTCCATAACCTCGGCTTCCTTCTTCTTCAGGTCAACTTCCTTCTCCTGACGTGCGATATCTGCTTCGGTCTTTGTAACCTCAATTGTCTTACGCTGTGCTTCCTTCTGAATCTCGTAAGCTGCATCCGCTTCCGCATTCTTCGTATCCTCGATTGTCTTCAGCTCTGCCTTCTTGATTGACAGCTCATTCTGCTTTACAGCGATTTCTGTATCGGACAATACCTTCGCATCGTTGGCTTCTTTTCTTGCCTGTGCCTGTGCGATCGCTACATCACGGTCTGCGTTTGCCTTGGCAATGCTTGCGTTCTTCTGGATCGCTGCCATGTTATCCTGACCAAGTGCGATAATCAGGTCATTCTGATCCTCTACATGCTGGATGTTGCAGGAAATGATCTCGATACCCAGACGGTTCATATCCACCTGTGCCTTCTCCTGCACCTGATCACCGAAAGACTTACGATCATTACATAACTCCTTCAGACTAATTGTACCAATGATCTCTCGCATATTACCCTGCAGAGAATCTACTAGAGCTTCCATGATCTGCTGTTCCTTCATGTTCAGGAAGTTCTTCATTGCAAGCTGGATACCCTCTTCATCTGTACGGATCTTAACCTTTGCAACTGCATCGATGTTTACACCGATGAAATCAAGCGTCGGTACATAGTCACCTGTCTTGATGTCGATACTGATCTGCTTGATCAGCAATTCATCCTTCCGCTCGAAGAACGGAAGCTTCAATCCTGCTTTACCAATCAGTATCTTGGGCGTCTTTCTTAAACCGGAAATGATATACGCCTTATCCGGTGGTGATTTGACATAACTGGTAAATAAGATCGCCAGCAATGCCACGACAATGATAATAATTGCGATTGTTGAACCTGCCATACTATAGCCCTCCATATTTCGACAAAATATATTTTATCTGATTATATCATATTATTTCTATAATTACTATCGTATTTTTCTGCAAAATCACACATTTATCCTGCGAAAATTAAAAATTTTTTCGTCACTTTATCATATATAGTATCTGTGTTTCTGTCTCAGGAGAGGTAAATGCAATGGAATAAGAATACCCATCCTTTTGCCAGATTGCTAACACATACCCAGATGCATCGCCCTTCAATGTTACTACGCTGTCATCGGTCTGCACTTCCTTTACGTCGTCATATACATTATAATCACCGGAAATGTCTGTATTACCCTGTGTTACACGATACAACGCTGTCTGTGATGTCCCTTCATAACTTATCTCTGCATATTCTTTCCAGCAAGCATAATACGTTGTCTTTTCTACCTCAAATGGCAGATTATTCAGCTCTGTAACTGTAAATCCCAATACTCTTGACAATTCATCCACGGAAGTACATTCTGTTACATCATATACAACTGCAACTGTATTTTCCTCCGTTGTTCCTTCACTATCATGCCGCATATTCTTTCCTACCAATACACCTGCCACCAATGCCATACATATACACGCCACTGCAATTGCTGGAATTAGATTCCGTCCGAAGTACTTCTGTGCAACGGATTCGTGCATGGCTGAACGTACCCTTGTTTTCATCGCTTCTGTCACATAAACATGCTCCATGATTTCATGATATTTATCACTCAAAGTCATACACCTCCTCCAATATTTCTCTCAACATCTGTCTCCCTCTGGATAGATCTGACCGCACGCTTCCTTCTTTCCGGCACAAAATGCGCGCAATCTCTTTGGTTGAATATCCTTCATAATAAAATAAATGAATCGCTTCACGATATTTTTCTGGAAGCTGCTTCACGGCGTCCCATACATAAGACAGATCATCCCTGCGCTCTTGCGACAATTGCTCCTCCAATTCATCTGTCTGTCGAATCCGGTTATACTCGATTTTATTTTTACTTTTATTTGCTGCCACACGCAGAAGCCATGCTTTTTCATGTTTTTGATTCAGCAATCTCGGTTTATCCTGTATGTA
>DHJV01000053.1:23808-25749 GCA_002404515.1 Lachnospiraceae bacterium UBA4711
CTGTATGTACGCAATCATTGTATCCTGCAGGATATCCTCTGCGTCTGCAATATTATGCAAATACGAATATGCAAGGCGCAAAATAGAATCGCCGTATGCATTCAGCATTTGCTCCACCTGGCGTTCCTGTTTTTCCAGCACTCCCGGAGCTTTCTGCTCTTTCTGCTCCAGCCACCGCGGTAATTCCGATTCCTGTTTTTCCCGTACCCATGTATATCTCCGACTGACTATAGTACGCAACCATGTTATGCCAACATATAGATATCGAAAAACAGGCTTTTCATTTCTCATCTTTCCAAGTATCTGTTCCATATGATTCTCTCCGTCTTTATTCCTGCTCCCCTGTATCCATCAGTTCAGAAATATATTGTACCAGTGTATCCTCAGGAAGTTCTGTTGTACTGCCAATGGCATAAGCATACCCATTTGTATTCCAGATTGCAAGCTTATATCCATTTTCTGTGCCTTTAATCGTAACCGTTTGTCCATCTACCTCAACGTTTTTTTCTTCCTTGTAAACATTATAATCTCCGCTGATGTCCTCCGTACCGACGCCTTTACGAAACCACAGCTCTGCATCTTCGCCATGATAAAACTGTACCTCAATCAGTTCCTTTTCAATCGCTGAGATATATTTTTCTTCATATCCCACAACGCTCTCCGGTGCCCGCATGGAAAATCCCGCCAGCTTTGCCGCATCACCAATCGTCGCACATTCCACAAATGGGTTTGCAATCTGCATATTTTCAGTTGTTTCTTTCCCTGTATCCTGATTTGCATCCGCTTTCTCTGTCTGTGATTTTCCGCATGCTGTCATCATACACACCGCCAATACGCCTGTTAAAATAACACTTCCAATTCTAATTTGTTTTCTCATAAGAAAAACCCCTTTCATCGTATAGATTTGAGAACTTTTTGTTCTTCTACTTTCTATACAGATGAAAGATGCTGAATGTTGCAATTATATTTAATTTTTCCTATTTTTCTTTGCTCTGAAAAAATCTGTTATATTTTTCAATTCCTTTATCCGGATTCTGATTCATCCAGAATACCAAATATCCGCCAATCAGGAACATAGCTCCACCTACGCCAACAAAAAATACAAAATACTTTGACAAGATTCTTCCATCCTTGATTCTCTTCGGATTTTCCGGATCATAATATACCGTTACTTTTTGTCCTTCTATCTCACCGACATTATCATCATGGTACAATCCGGTATAAGACTTCCCATTCACTTCATAAGTAACATACACCTTATATGTTGATCTATGCCGATAAATATGAGTTATCTCCCCTTGAACCGTATCTGCTTTTCTAAGAAAAAGTTTATTATGAACTGACATTCCAAGCCCCAAAAACAACAAAGCCAATCCAAAAAACATAAAAACAAGCATTTCCTTACAGGCAGTCTTTTTTCTTATTTCTTTGTCATTGACATCCTCGCCAAAAAGCTCCGCTTGTTTTTCTTCTGACATAATATATGGATTTCCATTCGATGCAGATGTAAGCTTTCCATCTCGTTGATAAACCTGTTTCTCTATCGGAGTTGTCCTTGTTGTTTCAATTACATATGGATCCTGTTCTAAATCGCTGAACTCCCCTAATGAAGGATCTTTTAGTTCCTCCTGCAGGTCTTTCATACGCTGTACCGGATCTGCATCTTTTAACTTTAATGACATGTTTTTCTCCCCTTTCCCAAATACACAAAGGATTGCAGCCAAATGCTTTCATTTATAATAACACTAACATGCATATGTGAAAATAACAATGTGGGATTTTCTTCTGTCATTCATGTGATATTAATCTGATTTTTCCGATTATCAGCCAGATTAGTTTCCGGTTTGGGTTTTCCTGCTTACTTTTCTCAATCTACGCCCACGCCGTGGGTTTTTCCGCTTAATTCCTTTAACACACACCCTGATTCATCCCGGGATCTTA
>DHJV01000124.1 GCA_002404515.1 Lachnospiraceae bacterium UBA4711
TCATACGTCACTTGACACTATCCAAATTGTAGTGCCCCCTCACATACGTTCGGCGGCAGATCGTCGGAAGCATCCTAAATCATTCGCTCCGCTCATGATGCTTCCTCCTTATTCACCGGCAATAACAACCGTGCCGTCACACCGCCCGCACTGTTTTCCGAATACGAAAGTCCATACTTTCTGCCACACAGATATTTGATCCGCTTCTGCACATTCAGAATTCCGATACTGTTTCCATCCAGCTTTGCTTCCTGCTTATTGTAGTGCAGTAACATCTCGTCAATCTGCGCTTTCATGCCTTCTTCGAATCCACCGCCACTGTCTTTGATACAGATCTCCATATCTGCGCCTGCACATTTGACCGATATCTCAATCTCGCCCCGGTATCCACGTTTCTTCATTCCATGTAACAGACTATTCTCCACCAGCGGTTGTAAGATGAAGTTCGGTACCTGCACCGCCCCTAAATCCGGATCAATATCATAACCGCAGAACAACTCCGGATACCGGTAACACATCAGTTCCATATACGCTTCTACAAGTTCCAGCTCATCATCAAGTGTGACCATCGAACGGTCAACCTTGACGCTCAGCCGGAAGAAATCCACAAGCCGCATCAGAAGCTTCGCAACCTTCTTATCGCCATCCAACTCCGCCTGAATCCGGATCGTATCGAGCGTATTATATAAGAAATGCGGATTCACCTGACTTTTCAGATAGAGCATCGACATCTTCTGTTCCGTGAGCTCCGCACGCAGAGCGTCCGGATTCTCCAATGTCAGATAAAACGCGAGCGTCATAAGTGTGATTCCCATTCCGCTGATCAGCCATGTATGATGCAGTCCCTGCAGGAAGCAGATTGTAAACTCAAAGATCAGTGCCATGCCGATGGCAAATTTCTTCTTATTGTCCATTTTCTTCCAGTTCGCAAGCAGCAGCCATGAACATAGTATAAGATACACAGCTACGCTGATATAACTTACATAAGCGTAAAGTCCCGCTGAATAATTTCCATCCGATGTCTCAATGTAAGTAAGCGGAAGTGTCATCGCTCCGACTTCTGAAATCACTAGAAACATCCGTGCCGGCAGATCAAGTGTCCGCTTCTTTCCGGTCTCTTCCTCCACCAGTATCGCAATATACTGATAGAAAAAGAACAAAACTAATGCCATCGTACCGACAAACAGCCGGTGCAAAACATCGTTCAATACAGCCGGTACGCGATCAAGGTGATTAATCGTATAGATCGTCGCCGCATCAAAGATCAGATGCACAATCACCACGATCAAAAGTGCCGAAAATGTCTTATGTAACGCCGTCTGTCTCCGTCTCGCCGAGAAATAGATTCCCGCCACAAACGCCAGAATCAATATCAGCGCGATTTCCATTCGAATCATAGATTATTCTCCTTCGCGTTTTTGCTCATTTACAGGAAAGTCACCGGACACCGCCCGGTGACTTCACACGCATAAACATGCTTCCTGTATCGCACAATTAACTACTATTATTTTTGCATATTATTATATCGGATAATAGGGGATTTTTATAGGGGAATGTGTCGATTTTATAGGTTGGATTCATAATATGAAAATACCCCAAAGTCACCGAGACTTCAGGGTATTGCTTCTAATTCTTCATTATGCTATTTTCTAGCTACAACTAATATTTCTTTTGCTTTTTGATCTAATTTGTCCAACGGTAGATCAAAATGTCCAGCTTGTACATATGCAACATATTGCACAGAAAATCCAATTGCCTGCAACGCCTGTTCAAGTTCCTTCGCAGTATATCTTCTATCTCGAATTACATACTCTGCACGCAAACCACAATCATTGTCAAACTGCTCTTTATGGTAGAAAATATCCATATGCTCATCATAAAGTAAATAGGCGGGATCAAATATATTTCCGCTTTCCTGCATAATTTTCCCAGGCTTCAAGTAAATCGGTTTCTCAGGGCTTTCCTGTAAATCGAAATACTGTGTTTTCGGTAATAAATCCAATGTTAAATCTTTATTCATAGCAGATAAGAATAAATACCCACCTTTTTCCAGATTACTATAAGCAGTCTCAAGAATTCTATCGTTCTCAGAATTTCTTGCAAATGATCCATACACATCATACAGACAAAGCACCACAGAAAATTTATTTGCAAACTGCAAGTCTCCAGCATCTTCATTGAAGAATCCCAAATTACGTGATCGATTATCATCCGCGTTCTCAATATGTGTTTTTGCCGAATCCACACCTATTCCATAACCAATTTGAGAAGCCAATGCTTTCAAATGTCTTCCATCACCACATCCCAGATCCAAAACACTATCAATTTTCCCATCATCTGTCTGCCCATTACCACGCATCCAATCTAAAATGAAAGAAATCTCATTTTCAGTACCTTTCGTCCATGCATGCGTCTGCATCGGCATGCGATCGTACGCGGAATATACCTGTTCTTTGGAACTTTCAAAGAATGTATCCATATATTTCTTACACAATTCTTTGTCTAATTTCTGATCAAAGAATGTAAAACACAGCCACTCATCACCAGGTTCAAGTATACCAAGTTTTTTCTCAATTTCTTCAATGTTCCCATATTGAGAATTATCTACAAAGAATTTTGATTGAATTATAGCTTCCCGTTCGGAAATCCGAAGGTCAGCGTCTTTCGCAAATGGTATTAATTCACGAATCTGATCAATAAGAGTGATTCTTTTACCTATTTCTTTTACTTCACACCGACGAAGAGTCGCCGCTTCCAATGCCTTAATGGTACAAGGATTTGCTGTTGCCAATCCCCATGCAATGTCATCGGAGAAACACCAGATTGAATTTAAGAGTGTACTTCCAATATGATTCCCTCTATAATCCTTATCTACGACCAATTGCACAACCCACGTAATGTATCTGGCATCCTCTACACTAATCCTCACATAAAACGCCTGTCCAATCAGTGTATCTTTATAGAACGCACGTGCAACATAATAATCGTCTCTACAATAATTTTTCTTATAATATGTCTCAGACATTTTAATCTGCTGCCCGGGTCTGATCGGTGACTCAGCACGATACATCCCATAATTTACCGAGAATAATCTCGCGCATTCAGATAACTCTTCTTGTGAAAGTATTTGAACACTATCATTTCTATATGTCAATTCTCTTAAATTTAAAAATCGTTCCACAAGCGTTCCCTCCGCAAGCATATCCTACAAAATACTTTTTTAGCATATCACAACTAACGGGAATTTTGCAAACTATAATTCGAATGAAGATACTTTCATCGTTTCTGTAACATGATTATATTTCTAAAACCTATATAATATATATTTACTGCTTCGTATATGTTTCTCCTTCATAATATAATTCATTACCAAATGCACTTATATGAGCTTCTTCCAAGTCCCAGCTGTAATAAGTACTGTCTGGTATATAATATAAATGATGATCCATTGCCAAATACCCATAGTCAATCGTAACAACATCATTTTCAATCGTTAATTTGGTATTTTCGTTCTTCCATGTTCCCTGCATAGCTCTCAAATCTCGAATAAATTCATTGTGATCTTCATCTAGCTCTATTAAATCATCCACATCTTCAAGCGAAAAATCCATATGGCTTGCAGTATCATCACTTGCATTTTTCAGCTTTGCAATATATGTACAATATTTATAGCACCGTGCTGCATCCGGATATCCATTTGTGTCGCTATACAAAAATGCATCCTTTGCTTCATCATATTTTCCACTCTGAATCATTTGTAACCCATATTTATAATTATATTCTGCTAATTTTTCAACTGCATCCTTATATCCTCTCTTTGCAGGTCCTCCCATCATCTGAATAGCTTCTTCATAATTTTCTTCTTTACTGTAATTTTCAGCCGATGCATAATTCTGCACATTTGACAAATGTCGAGTTAGAACAAACAATATTACTACGGTCACTGTAACAACTGATATAATTATCGTCTTCTTTTTCTTATTTTTTGCCGCTTCTTCCGCTCGAATTCTGACTTGCTGTCGTTCTTCAGTCTGCTTTCTTTCCTTCTCTTCTCCCCGCAGTCTTTTTAGTTCTGTATAACATTGTAAAGCTTTTTCCCCAGCATCTTTATAATCTCCAAGTGCCTCCAAGGCCTTTTCTGCCTGTTCAAAATCCTTAATGGATTTTGCCGCGTCTTTCATCTTCAAACGAAGTTGATATGCTGTTTCCCGCTCCTGCTGCGCCTTTTCATAAAGTGCTTCGACCTTCTCTGTCGTCTCCTTTAAGAATGCATCATATTCGACAGTTATATTCTGAATTTTTTCTTCTGCATCCTTCTTTGCTTTCTGGAGTTCTGTATCTATTTCAGAAATGACAGAAGAAACCATTTTCTCTATATCTTCATGCAATTCCCCCTGTGCATACTGCCTTGCACGCACAAGCAAACGTTCATCCTCAAACTTCTCTATAACTTTTTGTTTTTCCTGTTCACGTATATCTGTAAAATCTTCATATTTTCGATTAAAAACATACATCTGCTTTATCGATTCCTCAGAAAGGAAAACAGGTATGCTATATTTTTTCACTATACCGTCTATTATATCCACCGCCTCAGGACATGCTTCTTTTAGTTGCCCCTTTTCAGACGGCTGAATTGTATACATATTTCCAAGATTCTCACAATTGGCAACCTTCTTCTGAGCCATTAACTTACCCAGATAAGCCTCTGCACATTCAGCATCGTGATTTAATGCTTCCTCATAGAATTTATCTGCCTGATTCCATTCAGAATCTTCCAACGCAATTCTTCCCCTTTGAAGAAGTGTTTCTGTATTGCCACTTACATTCTGAACAACTGATATCGTCTGTTTTAAGCTTTCCGGTCTCAAAATCTTATCAATACCGCGAAGAAGATCCTGTACCGCACCTACCTTTCCCATATCCTGTGCCTGCAGGTGCTTAAATTCCTTCGGCATATCATATGCATCAATATCCTTATAGCACGGAATCAAATGTTTCTCTTTATCCTTTGCCATAAGCTTCAGATATCGACTCCACTCATTTTTTACCCACACTGCATTGTAATAATCATAAGAAGTTCCAAATGCCAGCATGATTTTTGCCGAATTCAAAGCTGCAAAAATATATGGCTCGTACTCTGTTCCAAGCTTGTCCTCCAAAGAAATACGTGAGAAAAACACACGATAACCCTTCCCTGTTAATGCATCATATACATCCTGTGCCATAACGCTATCAACTGTTCGGTCACCATCCTCTGCTGTTTCCTTATAACAGATGAAAATATCATAAGGTTCTTCTTTTCCTGAGACCTCAATAATTCCCTTTCGAATCTCTTCTATCTGTTTTGCACTTTCGCGATAGACTGATCTAGCCAGAGCATCCGAGTTCTCCATTACCATCTCAAAATCCGGATCTTCCAAGATGCTGTCAAATGATGATCGATGGCATGTAGGAACTTTATCGCCACTCGCCGGATCATCCACATATTCAATACCATATTTACACAACAGCAATCCCCAGTATGCCTCTGCTTCTGTATCTGACTCCTCAATGATGCTCTCATACACTCCTGCCGCCTTATCAAACTCATTTGACATACGCAGTCGGTTTGCTCGATCATATAATTTCATCAACTTTTCATCATCTGCTGTTGGAATAGTCTGCTTTGAACCGCAACACTCACATTCACAAACACTCGTATCTTCTGTAATCTGGAGTTCTCCTCCACACATTTTACATTTTAATGTCACCATAACTTTTTCCTCCAAATAATCACTCTATGTATTAATCACAATCCATATTTATTGACATACTTCTTCAAACACAAGCTTGAATTCTGAATTAGATAGCCTTGATTTGTATACTGCTATCTTTCTATTTTGTCGTCTACATATTTCTAAAATATTCCTTTCAATTTCAGGATTAATTCTATATCCTAAATAAATTCCAGTAATACACTCAAAAGGTATTGTTTCCAGATTCTTATTGTCCATATCATATTGCTGTTTTTTTGTGAAAATCATTCTCCACTCCTGTTCATATTCCCATGCTTTTCCTTTTACAAGGAACAACGGCAATACATCATCCAACGGGTCTCCGCAATCATATTTCTGATCATTCAATAAAGCCTTTGACATTTCTAAATGACTTTCTATCAGCGAATTAATATCTTTTCTTTTCAAACGTTTATCTAAATATAAAACAGGAAATATATGTTGCAATAAATCCAAACTCTCTTCTTTTTTTAATAACTTCAAATCATATTCAACACAAAATCCTTCATGTGACTTCGCATAATGACTCCACATTAGAATATTATCGTATGTTTCCGAAAAGCAGGTAAATCTCGCTAAATCCTTCATACACGCAATTTGTTCAGTGCTCAAAGTTTCCTCTTCTGCTACTGGAATACCTTCATAGATATCGTTCATACTATTATTAGGAGATAAATGCAGTGACTGAGTTTCAAAATTTCGAATATCAAAATAATTTGCCGGAGTATATTTATACAATAAAAATTTATCTGTACTACTCAAGATTTCCATAATATTACTGGATAAATCTTGAGCATCCTCATCTCTTATATCTTGTTGCCAATAATCAAACTTTTCAGCTAAATCTTTTTTCAATTTTTCGTACATACCTTACCTCACTTCAAATTATCCAATTTCTTTATTAAACTGTTTTTTCTTCCAATGTATAGTGGTATCCCCTTCGAAAGTAATGCCATCCCTGCTATCTCTACTATCTACATTTTGCTCACTCGTTGGAACCAGCTCTTCCCCATCTGCATATAGATAAAATTCAGACTCAAGATCCGTATCTTTTCTATCGAATGTCATCAGACCGTCCTTAAAAGTCACGGTACCCTTATTTCCATTCCAGTTTCCTTCTAGCTGAAACAATTGTACTATGCATTTGTTTTTTTCCACTGATTTCAAGTCACTGATTTTTTCTAAACTAATGTTATTTTCCACCAATAGCGATGCTAGATTCACATATTTACCAGCACCAATCTCTTTCTTTAATTCAATCATCATCTCACAATAATTGAGATATACAACAGAATCAGCATCTGTACTATAATTAAATATCCTTGATGCATCATCATATTTCCCATCACTGATCAACTGCATCCCATATGTATGTACCGCCTCATTCAATTTTGCATCCGAATCCTTGAAATTATCATCCGCTAATTCCACATACATTTGAACTGCCCGCTCATATTCTCCTGCCTCATATGTCTGCATTGCCAGCGAATACTTATTATTCATAGATAAATGACGAATCACAAAGACTGTCGGAATTGAAACAATAACCACGACTATACATATAATACACAGCTTCTTTCTCCTGTTTTTTTTCTGTTGCTGTCGAATTCTTCGTTGTTCCTCAACTTCTTTCTCCCGACGTATCTGTTCTTCCTTTTTTAAGCTATTTATTTTCTTTTCACATTCCTGTACCAATTCCACAGAATCTTTATATCCTTGCAATGTATACAGTTGCTTTTCCACTTGTTCATACTCGGCGATTGTTGTTGCATTTTCCTTTAGTTTTTTCCACGTAAGATAGAATTGTTCTCTGTTCTGACAAGCTATATTATAAGCATCTATGACTTTACTCTCTGTTTCAGATAAAAATGATATATATTTATCTGTTATACTTTTCTGATCCTCATTTTCCTTCTCTTTTGCATTATAAATGCATTGATTCAGCCCGTCCTCTATATCCGAAATTAATTTTTCAATATCTTCATGAAATTTTCCACTTGCATATTGTCTTGCTCGTCCTAAAAAACGATCATCCTCTAAGGACTTCATAATTTGGTTTTTATGTTGTTCATAACCAGCTACATCCGAAGTATATTCTCGATCAAATGTATACATATCGCGAATGGTTACTTCATCCAAAAAATCTTTCACTACATATTTTGATATAGATTCGTTGATCTTATCCTTTGCTTCCGGACATGCTTCTATTTTAGCTGACTTACTCATGCCTTCCAAAACAACATATTTCTGTCGAGCCCGTTCCATCTTAGAGAACTTTTGCTGAACCATCCACTTTCCAAGATATGCTTCTGCGCACTCAGCATTTTGATTTAATGCTTCTTCAAAAAAGCCGTCCGCTGCTTTCCAATCCTCATCCTCTAATGCAATATTTCCTCTTCTCAAAAGTGCTTCGATATTTCCAGATCCACCGCTTTGTACATATGCAGTAACATTATTTTTTCCACCATAAGGAGTTAATATTTTATCAATTCCTCTCAGTAAATCTTGCATTGCACCTATCTTCCCAAGATCCTGTGCCTGCAATCTCGTAAACTCTTTCGGCAAATCATATGCATCTATATCTTTATAGCAAGGAATCAAATGCTTACTTTTGTCATTAACCATGAGTTGAAGAAAACGACTCCACTCATTTTTTACCCAAACTGCATTATAATGATCATAAGATGTACCAAACACTAACATTACCTTTGCAGAATTTAGTGCAGCAAAAATATATGGTTCGTATTCTGTTCCAATTTTATCTTCCAGAGAAATACGTGAGAAAAACACTCGATAGCCTCTTTCCGTTAAAGCATCATATACATCTTGCGCCAAAACGCTATCCAATGTTCTCTGTCCATTCTCACCACTTTCTTTATAACAAATAAATATGTCATATGGTTCTTCTTTCCCAGAAACCTCAATGATCCCTTTCCGTATTTCTTCGATTTGTCTCGCCTGTTCAGAATAGAGACTTTTCGCCAGACTATCAGAATTATTAATTGCCTTTTCAAAATCCAAATCATCTAATATGCTATTAAATGATGAACGATGGCATGTAGGAACTTTATCACCACTAACAGGATCATCTACATATTCTATACCATATTTACAGAGTAATAATCCCCAATACGCTTCTGCCTCTGTATCTGACTGTTCAATGATACTCTCATACACGCCTGCTGCCTTATCAAACTCGTTTGACATACGAAGGCGATTGGCACGATCATATAATTTCATCAACTTCTCGTCATCCACAGTTGGAATTGTCTGTTTCGAGCCGCAATACTCACATTCACAAACGCTTGTATCTTCTGTAATCTGGAGTTCTCCTCCACACATTTTGCATTTTAATGTCACAATAAGAATTCCTCACTTTCCAGATTCGTAATATTGTTCTATCCTTGATCAATTGAACTCAATTTCTTTTTTACAATATCAACAATTTGATTTTCTTCATATTTCCCCATTTTGAGAAAGAAAACGGTCTCATATACCAAAAAATCTTCAAAATTATCTATTGTTGTCTCTTCTTTTGAAAAAACTAATTTTTCAAATATCTCCTTCATTTTATTGAGAGGAAACAACTTACACTCTATTTTGTCGTTATCAAAATATAACCATTTGTTTCCTTTAACAAATTGGTCTATCAGTTTCGCTAGTTTATCATTTTCAACATCAAAAATTATATTTCTACCTCTTATCTCCTCATACCATCTTTTTATTTTTCTCTCATCTACCATTATTTTTTATCCTTTTCTATTATTCATACACCCTACTTACTCGTCGCACACAGATGATTTCTTTCAATCAATCTATTTTTTAACTTTGCGCACAGTATTGGAACATTGCTTACATCCCCTTCCAATACTGCGCTTTGCAGTTCCTCTAACTGCATCTTCATATCCTCTTCCATTTCCTTTGTCTGTTCGGATGATACCGGATCACTGTACTTGAATTCATCCGCTATATCCTGCAGTGTTTTCTTTGCATTTTCATCCTGACAGAGTCCTACCAGAGATGCAGACAACGATTGGAGTCTGCGCATATTGGTTACGTCTTTTTCCAGTTTTACATCCTGCCGTATGATCTCATCCCGCATAATATCTGCAGCGATGCATCCAACTAAAGCAAATGCCAACACGATAATATTCACAAGGACTGCCACCCACGGTAAAAGGAATTTTGCCGTTGCCATCTCCAGTATGCTAAATAACATTTGTGCACCCAGATAGATCACGCCAATGCGTGCGATCGGGAATCCATAAAACTTACTCTTTACATCCTCTCCCTGCGCAAAAGAAATTTTGAAAATATATAATTGGAACGCAATCGCTATTATTCCAAATACATACCCAAGCCAAAATCCTGCCTTCTTCGAAAAAGGTACTGCAAATGCAATTACAGTAAACACTACAAATATAATTCCAAGAACGATGTATCCTCTCTGGTCTTTTTTGTTCATACCTATTCACCCCGTTTCTTTCCACAGTTATTACAGAAGTTACCTGTATTTCCTGTTTGTCCACATGTACAATCCCAGCTTGTTTCTGCTTCTGGCTTTTTTGCTCCACAATTACTGCAGAAGTTTCCTGTATTTCCTGTCTGCCCACATGTACAATCCCATGTGTCCGGTTGTTCTGCCTGCGGTTTCTTCGTCCCACAGTTACTACAAAAGTTTCCTGTATTCCCTGTCTGTCCGCATGTACAATCCCACGTTTTTCTTGATAAGGAAGCTGCCTGATTATCAGCATCTTCCTGTGTGGTTGTCTGATTGATTGCACCACTCTGCATCATGGATGGATTTGCAAAGCCCTGCATCATTCCTCCAATCTGTGGAGCAATCGCACTTGCCGCAGCCATACCAACACCCAAGCCAAGCATGTCTCCCAACACGCCACTTCCACCGCCAGCAGAAATCGCTGGTCCCATGTTGCCGATGCCTTCAGCATATGCTTTCTGAACATCCGCCTGAAATACATCCTTCTGTGAATAGCCTTTTGCCTTCATGATTTCAGCTTCCGTCAATCCTGCCATCCGTTGTGCCTGTGCTTCTGCCTGCGCTTCGATTACGCGGCGTTCTGCCTCTCTTTTTGCAATTTCAGTCTCTGTTGTCTGGCGCTGCAATTCTGCTTCTCGTCTCGCCGCCTCAATTGCAGCTTTGCTCTGCTCCTGTGCAGTCCGATACTGTGTTTCGCTCTGTGCCTGTGCGGTTTTCACAGTTGCTTCTGCCTGAATTACCCGTGTCTGAAGTGTGATTGTATGTAATTCCCGAATACGCTTGAAATTCGGATCGTCCTCTGGCAGAACTACACTGGTCACATAAAACTGTGGTATCGTCAAACCATATTCCTCAAATCCCGGAAGGATTTTTTCTCGCAGATTATCCGATATCAAATCCAACTTCTCATCAATTTCCAAAATATCAATTGCTTCATTCTTAATTACAGAAGAAAGATTGGTCTTGACCGCATTTGCAATCAATGGACGGAAGGACGCCTGCAAGGACTTCGTAAATCCCGTTCCTTCTTCCCACGAAATACCTTTCATAGTACCTACCAATTTCAACAATAATTTTCTGGAGTTTGACACCTGAATATTCATTTCACCAGAAGCACCAAGTGCAAGCGGTGTTCCCGTTAACGGATCAATAAAACGAACCTTATCCGGGGTTCCCCATTTGATAGACATCTGAACGGTCTTATTGATGAAATAAACCTCGGAATGAAACGTCCCCTGTGTGTCAGTCGGTAACGAATACACCTTCTCCAAAAGCGGAAGCTGCTGTGTCTCCAACGTATAACGTCCGGGACCAAACAAATCAAGAGCCTGTCCATCCTTGAAGAAGATTGCCTCCTGACTCTCATGTACGATCAACTGGGAACCGAAATTAAAATCTTCGATCGGATGCTTCCAGATAAATGTGTCATTATCGCCCTCGTATTTTATGATGCTTGCCAGTCCATCTGTCTTGATTTTCTCCGCCATCACGCGCTCCTGCACGTTATTCTCATAATCACAAACTGGACAGACATAGGTCGATGCATTTCTTGCCGTCATCAAACGGATACCACATTGAGCACAGGAAAATTCCTCTACCTTATCTGAAATCGTATTGATTTTCTCTCTACATACCGGACAAACTGCACTCTCACCCTTTGATTGATCAAACACAACCTGATTCCCACAATGTGAACATTTTCTTGATGTCATTTTGTCTGTGCGAACATCAATTGTATATCCGCAGGAACAGTCGATCTTCTTTCTTGCAAAAAATCCTGTACTTGCCTCTGCGAATTTCCCACAGTTCGGACACGCTATCGCGAATTTTGACATAATAAATTACCTCCCCTTTATTGTTTATCTATAATCTCAGTATTTTTTAATGCGAAGTCTAAAAACATAGTTACAATCTCGTTCCGTGTTCTGCCAGACTCCTTTGCTACAAAATCAATATCCTGTAACATGTCCTTCGGGATTCTCGCAGACATCACGACCGAGTCCTCTCTATATCTTTTCGCCTCGATTCTTAAAACATTTTCCGCCATGTTCATCACCCTTTTTTCAAAATGTATACTTTTTGATATTTTTTAATTTGGAAAAAATTGATACATTACGCATTTCGATTTATCAAAATCTTGTCATAAATTGCCTAATTATGTTGATAAATATAGATGTATATGCTAGAATACAATTGTAATTTTTTAGTGCCATTAAGTATACTTTATGGCACTTTTATTTTGTCCCCATATACTCTTTCGCCCGCCGGTAAAACGTTGTCCTGCTGATATGATACCTTTGTAGAATATCATCCACCGTCAATTCTCGTTGTTTCCATGCATATACAATATCCACAAAATCATCTGGAAGTATGATTTTAGGTCTGCCAAACTGCACACCCCTCGCTTTTGCCGCTGCAATCCCTTCCGCCTGCCTTTTCCGTATATTCGCTCTCTCATTTTCCGCAACAAAAGAAAGTATCTGCAATACCAGCTCTGCAACAAATGTTCCCATCAAGTCTTTCTTGTTTCGCGTATCTAAGAGTGGCATATCCAGCACGCAGATATCCACCTGTTTATCATGAATCAGCATTCTCCATTGTTCCTGAATCTCCGTGTAATTCCGTCCCAACCGATCAATGCTTACTATGTACAGCAAATCCCCTCGCTTTAATCGCTTTATCAACCTTTTATAATTGGGGCGATTAAAATCTTTCCCTGATAATTTGTCTACAAATATCCGCTTTGTTTCCACGCCTGCGTTCTTTAACGCAATCAACTGCCTGTCCAAATTCTGATCTGTCGCCGATACCCGGATGTATCCATATTGCATATGCAATTTCCTCCTTGAGAATTAAATTATGAATTTTTAGAATATCATGGAATCTTTGAATAATTGTGACGTGTGAATTTCTCCAAGAATTCTACCTGATATCTCTTGACGTTTTTCGAGAAGTTGGATATGCTAAAGATGATAAAGAGCTTACCGCTTGGCTATCATTACTTGCAACAAATACATACGAAGATGCTTCTCTTCTATGTCAGAAATATCCGTGGATGAATGAAATCTTTGAAGAAATATCTGAGTACATCCACAACCCAGAGGAGGTGGTAAGAATGTTTTCAGAAGCACTAAAAATGATGGATGATAACATGTATCAATATATGGCTGATCAGCATATGGCTCTTGTAAAAGAACAACAGGGAAAGATTGATAATCTATGTATCCTGCTGATTGAACAAATGAAAGAAAACAAGAAATCCAAAGAAGATGCTGTGAAAAATCTTGTTGCCGCTTGCGATCTCTCATATGATAAAGCAAAAGAACTCGTTGATAAAAACTGGTAATTAAAAAGAAAGGTCTATCCGCTTTCCTCGGATAAACCTTTCTTTTTCTATCTCTTATCTATTATATCTCTAAAACAAAAACCGCAACCATCCAAGCAGATACCGTACAACAAATACTCTACGGCGGCGTTTCGGTGTGAGTGCGATTGGCTCCACATGATATGGATTCGCATACTGTCCGTCGGCAAGCACCTGTCTTGCTCCCTGTTCATATTTCATCATGGCTGATTCCAACTGGGCGTTGATCTCTTTGCTCCGGATCACAAGCATCAGCTCTGTGTCCAAGTAAACACTGCGCATATCCATATTGAAAGAACCGATGATGGAAATATCATCGTCGATCAGGATACTCTTTCCATGATACGAATATCCGCCTTCATACTCCCAGATCGTGACGCCTGTACTGCTGATTTTGTCACGGTTCTTCTGGTAATCCGCGGCGCCAAACGGATTTCCGTTATTCGCCACAGAGTTTGTCATAACCGTAAATTCCGATACATTT
Source organism: Lachnospiraceae bacterium UBA4711 (assembly GCA_002404515.1). Lineage (GTDB taxonomy): Bacteria > Bacillota > Clostridia > Lachnospirales > Lachnospiraceae > Coprococcus_C. The sequence continues at coordinate 14,124 of DHJV01000124.1, forward strand.
GCAGCAACATCTGACCATGTGTCATACATCATGTCATTGCAGATGATATACGGCGTATGGATCTTCACACGCTTCTTCGCCTGCTTCATCAGGACGCCCATCTCATACCATGCCGTTGGCTCCTTCGCCCCGGTATGAATCGGATTCGAGATCAGTGTGATCTTATCTGTCACAACCGTGTCCTTCTCAAAGTCCGTATCTGTGATTGAATCCTTCTGTGCTTCGTAATAGGTGGCAAATGCCGCCTGCAGATCTTCCTTTGCCTGCTTGACGGATTTCCGTTTAGCAAGCTTTTCTTTGTTATGGAAATATTTACAATCCTTCTGGCTCCAGATCGTCTCAAAATAAGTAAGCAGCTGGTTCACGGAGCTATCTGCCTGTGGATTCTCGCAGACAACCAGCACATCACGGTCATAATTCTTGTGTCCCAGAAATTCACCAAGGAAATAATTGTACGTGTTTCGTCCGCCAAGGATGTATGTTTTCCCATCTGCGATCAGATATTTGTCATGCATCCGCCCCATCATCTCCCAAGGTTTTAACGGATTCGCACGGTTATACACCTTAATCTCGATATTCGGATGCGACGACATTGCATAAAAATACGCATTTCCTTCCATCGCCGTCCAGCTCTCGAAACCATCTACTAAAATACGGATGTGCACATTCCGCTCCGCTGCCCGAAGCAAAGCGCCCATCATGATCTGTCCGCTGTCATCATCATGAAATGCGAACGTGGACAGGACGATTTCTTCCTTCGCCTGCTCGATCAGGCGGACACGCTGCAATAACGCATCTCCATTTTCTTCAATGATACAGGCGCGTTCTTCAACCGACGCATCCGTATAGATGTCTTCCGGATGCAGACTCTGCTTCGTCTCTTGTGATAGCTCCGGCTGCTTTTTGTATGCAGCAAATATTCCAATCATTTCATATATCAGAATGACCACGATTGCGCCAGCGACGCAACCGATCACTCTCAACACTCGATGTTTTCTCATTGATTATCTGTTTCTCGCCTTTGTCTTGATTTCTTCCTCAATCTTTGCAACAAACTCGTCCAGACCTACAACGGTTGTATCTGCCTGACCATGCAGTCTGTAAGATACTGTGTTGTTTTCAACCTCGTTGAAGCCAAGAACCAGAAGATACGGAACCTTCTCCACCTGACCTTCACGCATACGATAGCCAAGCTTCTCTGCTCTGTCGTCCAATTCTACACGGACATTCTTTGCGTCCAGTGCATCCACAACCTTGTGTGCGTATGCCATCAGCTCTTCGTTGTCTGTCTTAACCGGCATAACCTTTACCTGAACTGGTGCTAACCAGGTTGGAAGGTTACCCTTTGTCTCCTCCAGGATGTATGCCATGAAACGATCCAGAGAACCAAGGATTGCTCTGTGCAATACAACCGGTGTCTTCTTCTCGCCATCTTTGTCAATATAAGTAAGCTGGAACTTTGCTGGCAGACAGAAGTCAAGCTGGCAGGTAGAAAGTGTATATTCATTTCCGACAGCTGGCTTTACATTTACATCAAGCTTTGGTCCGTAGAAAGCAGCCTCGCCGATCTCCTCTGTATACTCGATCCCAAGATCGTTCAATACCTTACGGAGTGCATCCTCGGCTGTGTTCCACATCTCATCATCATCGTGGTATTTTACCTTGTTCTCCGGGTCACGCAGTGACAGCACGCAACGGTAATCTGTGATTCCGAAATCCTTGTATGTGCTGAAGATCAGGTCAACAACCTTTGAGAACTCATCCTCAATCTGCTCCGATGTCACGAACAAATGTGCATCGTTCTGGCAGAAATGTCTTCCTCGCTCGATGCCCTTCAAAGTACCACTTGCCTCGAAACGGAAGTCGTGTGCGATCTCACCAATACGGATTGGGAGGTCTTTATAAGAATGCATACGGTTTGCATAAATCATCATGTGGTGAGGGCAGTTCATTGGACGAAGGACGAAGGACTCACCCTCTACGTCCATAGCCGGGAACATATTTTCCTTGTAGTGATCCCAGTGACCGGATGTCTTGTACAGATTTACCGTACCAACACATGGTGTCATTACATGCAGATAACCAAGTTTACGTTCTTTATCCTTGATGTAGTTCTCCAGCTCCTGCCAGATCGTATACCCCTTTGGAAGGAACATTGGAAGTCCACGTCCAACGAGATCGTCTACCATGAACAACTGCATATCCTTACCGATCTTTCTGTGGTCTCTTTCCTTTGCTTCTTCAAGGAGCTTCAGATGTGCTTCCAGCTCTTCTGCTGTCGGGAAGCAGACACCATAGATTCTCTGCAATACCTTGTTGTTGCTGTCACCCTTCCAGTAAGCGCCTGAGTGACGAAGCAGCTTGAAGTTACGACAGAGCTTTACATTGTCTACGTGAGGTCCACGGCAGAGGTCTGTGAAGTCACCCTGCTCATAGCAGGAAATGGTTCCGTCTTCCAGATGGGAAATCAGATCCAGCTTGTACTCATCATCCTTGAACATCTCCAGAGCTTCTTCCTTGGAAATCTCCTTACGGATGATCTTCTTGCCGGACTTTGCAATCTTCTTCATTTCCTTCTCAATGGCTGCGATATCCTCATCGCGGATTACATCGTCGCCAAGGTCTACATCATAATAGAAACCTTCTGCAACAACCGGTCCTACCCAGAACTTTGCCTGTGGGTACAGGTGCTTGATTGCCTGCGCCATCAGATGGGCACAGGAGTGGTTCAATGTTTTTAACTGCTCGTCTTCTTTAAAGTTTACCATTTTCGTTCTCCTTTTTCTTATTACATTGTGTAGGTTTTGTCCATCATACAGTAATTTGTGTATATTTATGTCTGTATCAAATTCTAGTAATATAAATATGTTTGGAACTTAGAAGTTCTTGATGTTCTGTTGTCCCACAGCAATGTTTGAACACGATG
>DHJV01000121.1:0-391 GCA_002404515.1 Lachnospiraceae bacterium UBA4711
GGAAGATTGCTCCAAGTGGAACGAGAAGAGAAGCAAGCGTGTTGGGGGAAAGAGTGGAAAAACCGGAAGATTACTCCAAGTGGAACGAGAAGAGAAGCAAGCGTGTTGGGGAAAAGAGTGGAAAAACCGGAAGATTACTCCAAGTGGAACGGGAAGAGAAGCGGGCGAGTTGGGGAAAGAGTGGGAAAACCGGAAGATTGCTCTAACCGGAAGCTATAGGGAAGCGAGCGGGTTGGAGTAAACAGTATAAAATTTAAGAATTTACTCAAAAACAAAGAAAAATAGGAAAAGAAGGGTTGACAGTTGTTACATTATACGCTAACATAACGATGTTATGTGAGGAGCCGCCCACAGGCAACGCCTGTATTAGGATGGCGGCGACGACCTGCCG
>DHJV01000121.1:511-10203 GCA_002404515.1 Lachnospiraceae bacterium UBA4711
GGGGCGATACCCGAAGAGCCGCCCACAGGCAACGCCTGTATCAGGATGGCGGCGAAAAGGAGCGAGTAAAGTGGAAAAGGAAACACGGGAGAAGCTGCTGGCAAGTGCCAAGCAGGAATTCTTGGAAAAAGGATATCAGGGAGCCTCGCTTCGATCAATCTGTAAGAATGCAGGGGTGACGACCGGCGCGCTGTATTTCTTCTTTCAGGATAAGGAAGATTTGTTCGCGGCGATTGTGGAGCCGACGCTGGAGAAGCTGAAACAGATGCTGGAGCAGCATATGCGGCAGGAACTTATGGAACTGCAACAGCTTCCGGGTGCAAGAGAAGATAACATGCAGGATGATATGTTTGCAGGCACACAGATTATTCATCTTCTGTATGCAAATTATGATATGTTCATTTTGATTCTGAAGAAGAGTCAGGGATCACGGTTTGAGAATTGTGTCGATGAATTCGTGGCAATCATGGAGAAAGGATATCAGATATTCGCAGCCGAGCAGGCGAAGCTGCTTGGCGTGGAGCCGCCGGATGAATACACGCTGCATTGGGTGGCACATGTACAGATCAATGCATTTTCTCATTTGCTGTTACATGAGAAGGATGAACAGAAGGCGATGAAACATATGGAACAGGTTATGAACTATCTGCTGGGCGGATGGAACGCCATGTTCCAGAATCAATAATGAAAATCAGCTATGTAGACAACTGTGTACATAGCTTTTTATAAGACAAAAACATAACAGTGTTATGTTCCTGCAACATAGTATTAACAATGAGAACTAAGACATAATGTATCTATTTTGAAAATCATAATACTGTTTGCAACTATAAATAGAACATAATAGTTTAATGACTTAATGTAATCAGAACATAACGCTGTTACGCAAGGGAAAAGATACAATAAAATACAAAGAAAATACAAGGAGGATCAAGAGGATGTATGTTGAGGTATCAGATGTAAAGAAAAGCTACGGTGAGGGCGGCAGTTATATGCAGGTATTGAAGGGCGTGTCGGTCGGCATCGAGAAGGGAAAGATGTGTGTGATTCAGGGAACAAGTGGTTCCGGTAAATCCACATTGCTGAACTGTATCGGTGGGCTGGATGTCGTTGATTCCGGTTCGATTCAGGTTGACGGACAGGAGATGGTCGGACTGAAGATGGATGCTCTGTCTGATTATCGTAGAGATTATCTTGGATTTATCTTCCAGTTTTACAATCTGATTCCGAACCTTACCGTGCGCGAGAACATTCAGGTATGCGAGTATCTGACCGATCAGCCGTTAGATATGGATGAGCTTCTGGATGTACTTGGGCTGACTGAGCATCAGAACAAATTCCCATCCCAGTTGTCCGGTGGACAGCAGCAGCGTTGTGCGATTGCCCGTGCACTCATCAAGAATCCGAAACTTCTGCTCTGCGATGAGCCAACGGGCGCGCTGGATTCCAAGACATCCCGAGACATCCTTGTTTTGCTGGAGAAGATCAATGCGCAGTATGGTACAACGATGATCATCGTCACACATAACAATGCAATCAAGGATATGGTCGATCAGGTTATCATTCTGAAGGATGGACAGATCAAGAAGAATTACTGCAACGAGACGAAGGTGCCGGCAGCGGAATTGGAGGATTTGTAAGATGCAGAAAGTATTACGCAAAAGAATTTTCAGAGATTTCAAAGAGAATCTGCCGCGTTATCTGGCACTCGCATTTTTGCTGATTCTCAGTATGTATATGGTTGTGAGTGTTGTTGGTTCGGCAGAGACGATTATGCGCGGCACGACCGCCGAGGCGGAGAAGCAGAACGTCGAAGATGGACAGTTTTCCCTCTTTGTTCCGATGAAGGAAAGCGAGTGGGACACACTGGCCGATAAGGGAATTACATTGGAGAAAATGTTTTTCTTAGATTATATTGTCGATGGGGATAAGACACTTCGTGTATTCAAGAATCGTAGCGAAATCGATACGATCGCGATGCATGAAGGTAAGCTGGCGCAGGCGGACGACGAGCTTGTGATCGAGCGGAAATATGCAGAGAAAAATGATATACACGTAGGAGATACAATTGTTCTCGGTGACCGTACATATAAAGTAAGCGGTATCGGCACAGTGCCGGATTACGATAGCCCGTTGAAATCACTCAGCGATACAAGCTGTGACAGCCTGAACTTCGGTCTGGCATTTGTGACAGATGAGGTGTACGCGACACTTCAGAAGGAAGGCAAGAGCGCAAAGTCTGAGGAATACTATTACGCATACAAGTTAAATGATGCGATGACCGATGATGAATTAAAGGCAGAGTTGAAGAAGCTTTCCTTCTCAGCCGACGATGTGGCAGATGTGTATTTTCAGGAGTATTGGGACCGGACACTCGGCAGAGAAGATGAATTCCGCGATGGAATTAACGAGCTTGCCGATGGTGCCAAGGAGCTTGCAGATGGATTGTCAGAGCTGACAGACAATAATCACGATCTGAAAAAAGCAGCCGATCAGGTATTCGCAGCCTATCTCGAACAGGCAAACACCAAGCTTTCCTCCTATGGAGTGGAGACTTTGACCGCAGATAATTTCGAGGAAGTATTAGATAAGCAGATCCAGTCTACAAGCAATGCAATGCTGCAGCTTGGACTGGTCAATGCGAAGAGTGAATTGCAGAAGCTCAAAGCATTTTCCGATGGTATCTATGAATATACCGATGGTGCCGAGGACGCAGCCGATGGCGCGGCTGATGTACAGGAAGGCGTGCAGGAATTGAAGGATGAGACAGAGGAGATGCTCGACGAGATCTTCACTGCCGATGCCGATAACCTGCTTTCCTTCGTAACTGCAGAGGACAATGTGCGTATCCATGCAGCGGGCGACGATGTAGCGATGAACAAGACAATCGGTATGATCGCGGGCGTTCTGCTTCTTGTGCTGATTGCTTATGTACTTTCTGTATTCGTCGTACATTCCATAGATCAGGAGAGTGCCGTGATCGGAGCCCTCTACGCGCTTGGAGTAAAGCGGAAGGATCTGATGAAGCATTATATCCTGCTTCCAACCTTAATCTCCCTGATCGGCGGTGCCATTGGAACGGCACTTGCGTACACGAAGATTGGTGTGCTGTATCAGATGAACGATGCATATAATTATTATTCTCTTCCGGATGTGCCAGTACATATATTGCCGTTTACGATTGTGTATGGTGTTGTAGTACCGCCAGTTATATGTCTGATCGTGACAAGCCTTGTTATCCGCAAGCGTCTGTCCTGCCCGGTACTGACGCTGCTTAAAAATGAGCAGAAGGTTGCAAAGGGCAAAGACGTAAAGCTTGGAAATATGAAGTTCATGAAGCTGTTCCGCATCCGTCAGATTCTGCGTGAGAGACGGACCGCCCTTACCGTTGTATTCGGTATGTTCGTAAGTATCCTGCTTTTAGTTATGTCGATGGAAATCTATGTATACTGCCGCGCAGTACAGGATGAATATGTCGCGGATACAAAATTTGAATATATGTATACCTATAAATATCCGGGCGGGGAAGTGCCGGATGGTGGCTATGAAGCTTATGCAAAGACATTGAAAAAGGAAATCTATGGATATAACTTTGATGTGACAGTGCTTGGCATCAAGGAGAACAATCCGTTCTTCGATGTGACACTTTCTGATTCCGCAGACAAGGTAACGATCAGCTCATCTATTTCCTACAAATACGGACTGAAAAAGGGTGATGTGATTACGCTGAAGGACGAGGAAAATGGAAAGATCTATGCATTTGAGATTGAGGCAGTGACACAGTATGCTCCAAGCTTTATGGTATTCCTTCCATATGATAAGGCACTTGACCTGTTCGGTGAGCAGGATGATTACTACAATGTCGTATTTGCAGATCATGATCTGGGTGTTGAGGGCGGACGCCTGTATTCGACGCTGACACGTGACGATGTGAAGAAAGCAGCCGGAATCTTCTCTGACCAGATGCGTTCCATGATCATTACGATCGGTGCAGTATCCGCCCTGATCTTCGCGATTGTCCTGTATCTGATGATGAAGGTTATGATCGATCGTTCTTCATTCAGCATTGCACTGATCAAGATCTTCGGTTACAGGAACAAGGAAGTCAAGAAGATGTACATAGATGGAAACTTTTATATCGTTTTGATTGGTGCGCTTGTTTCGATTCCGCTTGCGAAGATACTGCTCGATGCGGTGTATGAGCCGCAGTTCGTACCGAATATCGCGTGTGGTGTCGACAAGTCCTTCCCGGCGTGGCTGTATCTGGCAATGTTTGCAGGTGTGCTTATATTGTACTTCATTATTAATCATCTGCTTGTGCGAAAGATTAAACAGATGCTGCCAGCTGAAGTGCTGAAGAACCGCGAGTAAAATGAGAAAAAAACGCATGTATCTCCATTGAGAAGCATGCGTTTTTTTGGTACAATATACACATCTAGATTATGATATGAAAGGGGAATGCAATATGGGATTTTTAGAAGGTAAAGTAGCAATTATCACAGGTGGCGGACGCGCGGTTTTGAGCGACGGAAGCTGCGGTTCGATTGGATATGGAATCGCAACAGCTTATGCGAAGGAAGGCGCAAACCTTGTTCTGACCGGACGGAACGTACAGAAGCTTGTCGATGCAAAAGAAGAGATCGAACGCAAATATGGCGTCAAGGTACTTCCGGTACAGGCAGATGTAAGCGCCGGTTCTGACAATGAAGCGGTTGTGGCAAATGTTGTAAAGCAGACGATCGATACATTTGGCAGAATCGACGTGCTGATTAACAACGCGCAGGCTTCAGCTTCCGGTGTGACGATCGCCGATCATACAACCGCACAGTTTGACCTTGCAATTTATTCTGGATTGTATGCAGCCTTTTACTATATGAAAGCATGCTATCCATATCTGAAGGAGACGAAGGGCTCTGTAATCAATTTCGCATCGGGCGCGGGTTTGTTCGGAAACTTCGGACAGTGTGCTTACGCTGCAGCGAAGGAAGGAATCCGTGGACTGACGAGAGTAGCAGCAACCGAGTGGGCTGCCGATGGTATCAATGCAAATGTCGTATGTCCGCTTGCATGGACTGCACAGCTTGAGAATTTCGAGAAGGCATATCCGGACGCATTCAAGGCAAATGTCCACACACCACCGATGGGACATTTCGGCGATGTAGAAAAGGAAATCGGACGTGTCTGCGTACAGCTTGCCTCACCGGATTTCAAGTATATGAGCGGTGAGACACTGACACTGGAGGGCGCACTTGGCCAGAGACCGTAAGCGGCTCAAAAAAGGCTCAAAAAAGTAAAATAGAAATTGACAGTTGCCACATAATTCGCTATGATTTGTCATTGAAGAAACGAGTTCCAACAAGGAGTCAGGTATGAGACGATGTGCAGATCACAAGCGAATCATTGTGGCAATTTTAATTGCAGCCTTAAGCATTCTGTGCGCATTTCACGGAAATGACAGCATTTCCGAAGTGCATCACACGGAGCAGGTCTGTCTGCAGAAGTCGCATACGGCGATCTCCGATACAACACTGCGGAAGATCGAGGGAACTGAAAATTTTGAAAATAATCTTACTTCAAAAATGCGGTCATCCGAGCGGATCGAACGATTGAGGGCTTCGCGGAAGAACGGATGCACCGTTTCTTATCTGGCATGTCTTGCCATGCAGCGGCAGATGCAGAGTCTGTCTGTTGGTATCCCGGAAATGCTGGTGCAGAGTGATCTGACACCGCGATATTCTGTTATTTTGTATTTACATCGTTCGGATGGAAAAAAGTCCAATCTATTCGCATAACAAGATCGGGTTGTTATGCATAAAATGAAAATTGAATAGAAAGGACGTAAACTATGATTACATTAAAGGTAATAGGTCTTGGTGCGATTATTTCTTATGGAATCGCCTGCCTGATGAAGCTGACTATGGTTTGTATACAAGGATTCAGTAAGAAAGGGGAGGACGAGGAGAAATGAGCATCTTAGATCTTTTCCAGGGTATCGGTACGATGTTTGCGCAGTCACCACAGATTGCGATTGCGAGAGTTGTGTTGATCTTCTTAGGATTCTTATTGGTGTATTTAGGCGTGAAGGGAACGTTGGAGCCGCTGATCATGGTGCCAATGGGACTTGGTATGTCTGCGGTTAATGCGGGCGTTTTGTTTCTCGGTGAAAATCAGATCGGAAACCTGATCATTGATCCGTTGCTTTCGACGACAGATGAGCTGATGACATACATGCAGATCAATTTCCTGCAGCCGATTTATAACCTGACGTTCAGTAACGGATTGATCGCGTGTCTCGTATTTATGGGAATCGGTATCTTATGTGATATCGGTTACGTGCTCGAGCATCCATTTATCAGTATGACGATCGCGCTTTTTGCGGAGATGGGTACGGTTCTGACATATCCGATCGCGCGTGCGATGGGACTTGACGCCGGATCTTCGGCAGCCGTTTCGATCATTGGCGGTGCGGATGGACCGATGGTGCTTTTTGCTTCGCTGAAGCTGGCACCGGAGCTTTTTGTGCCGATCTCGATCGTCGCGTATCTGTATCTGAGTCTGACCTACGGCGGCTATCCATATCTGATTAAGCTTCTGATTCCGAAGGAGCTGCGGGGAAAGCAGATTCCGAAGGAGAAGAAGGTGAGCAAGATCCGTCCAAAGGAGAAGATTGTATTTGCGGTGATCACGAACACGCTGCTTTGTCTGTTGTTCCCGGTTGCGGCACCGTTGTTTTTGAGCTTCTTCGTAGGAATCGTAATCCGCGAGACCGGAATCTCTGCGTACATCAAGATGATTGGAGAAAATTTCCTGTATTTTGCAACGTTCTTCTTAGGGCTGATGCTTGGAGTTCTGTGTGATGCAAGCACGCTTTTGGATGCAACGGTTGTGAAGCTTCTGATCCTCGGTATGCTGTCATTATTGCTGTCCGGAATCGGCGGTATCATTGGCGGCTATGTCGTATATTTTTTCAAGAAAGGAAAGTTCAATCCGACGGTCGGTATTGCAGGCGTGTCATGTGTGCCGTCTACGGCAAAGGTTGCACAGAAGGCTGCTGCAAAGGCGAATCCGGCAGCATTTATTCTGGATTATGCCCTCGGTGCGAATATCTGTGGCGTTATCACAACGGCAATCCTGACCGGTATCTACATTACGTTACTTAGTTAAATCAAAATCCCCTTCTGTGCCAGAAGCAGTCGAAACAGGCTCTGGTGCGGAAGGGATTCTTTTGTTTGGATAGAGTTTTGGTTTGACATAAAATATGATACATAATAGAATTGGTTAAAGAGATAAAAAGAGGTTAATAACTTGGAGTTTACGAGACGGAGGGAGATTATGACTGGAAATATGACAGGGTTTGTTATATGGGCGATTGTTGGTGTTATTATCATCGGTCTTGGCGCAAGAGCATGTCTTTCAAAAAAGGCGGCTGGCTTTTGGGCAAACATAAGACCGATATCTGTAAATGATATAACGGGCTACAATCGTGCTGTTGGTAAGCTGTTTGTTATTTATGGAGTGATTTTCATTGCATTGGGACTGCCGCTCGTTTCAGGACAGAATTCTTCGTTTATTTTACTGTCAGTATTGGGTGCAATGATTGAAACGATAGTAATCATGGCGATTTATAGTTTGTGCATCGAAAGGAAGTATAAAGAACAATAGATGATAAGTGATAAAGGGAAGAAGGGATAGCATTTGAAACTGGATGATGTGATTAGAAAGGTTGCAGATATTTGTAGAGAACATCGAGCGAAAAAAGTGATATTGTATGGATCGAGGGCAAAGGGAACCGCCAGCAAACATAGTGATATAGATATTGCGGTAGCTGAGGCAGATGATTTTGATAAACTGGTTGAAAAAGTTGAAGAATTGCCAACATTATATAGTATTGATTTATTGAATATGGATACTTGTAAGAATGATTTATTATTGGAGGATATTAAACAATATGGACATGAAATTTGAAAGACGTTTTCAATCGTTTTGTAATTCACTTCATGCATTGGCAGAAGCCAGGCAAAGAGATCTTACAGATTCATTTGTATTGAGTGGGACAAGCGCAAAATTCAGTATTACATTTGATTTATCATGGAAAGTGATGAAGGATATATTGGTACAATATTATGCAATTACAGGGTTTGTAATGGGTTCGCCGAGAGAAGTGTTACGAGAGTCATTTAAAGCAGATCTGATTTCAGATGATGCGTGGATGGATATGCTGAAAGTAAGAAATGAGCTTGCACATGATTATGATTGTGAGATTGTGAAAACACATTGCAATACCATTGTTAATAAATATATTGATCTGTTTTATGAGTTTGAGGCGGTAGTAAAGACATTGATAAGGTAGAGAGTGTTCGCATAGTTTGTCACTATATCGCCGATCCAGAAGGTAATCTGATTGAGATTGGTTCTTGGAATAAGGCATACGAGGAAAAAGATTGAAAACCACTATGAAAAACAAAAGATTGATAGGTATTATTCTAGCCATATTGTTTTTATTATTGCTTTACTATACATCACCTCTGATAAATAACAACTTTGATGGTGCTTTGGGATATATGATGAAAAGCGTTCAAAGAATACTATTTTTCGTTGTCGAACTTATTATATTTGTAAAATTGTTTAAGAAAGACAGCATGGCAAGTGTTGTCAATATGAACAGCTTTAAGGATGCTGTTCCTGCTTGCTCTGCGATGTTTATTTATGTGGTGTTTGATGTTATTACATATGTGGTGATAGGGGCAAAGATTTGGTTAAATACAACCATGCCTATAGTTGTGTCCTGCCTTATTTTTATGCAGCTTGCGACAGGATTATGGGAGGAACTTACATTTAGAGCATTTGTTTGTGAAGGGTATTATCAAGGAGCAAGTGCTACGTTTAAGAGAAGATTTTTATATGCGGGCATAAGCATGGTGATATTTGGTATAGTACATGCCGTTGAATGTGATTCTTTGGAACAAGCTATATACAGATTTATTACGACAGGGGTATGGGGATTTGCATTTGCATCTGTATATTTATATACACATAACATACTTGCAGCCGCCTTTATACATTTCGTTACGAACATATTTTTAAATATACCAATATTTATATCTGATTGGAATGATTCGCCGCTTTTTATAATTCTTGATAATTATGTGCAGTGGGTGATGCTGGCTGCTATTCTGATAGTGGCGGTTGTATTTCTTTATAAGAAACCGGTTAGAGAGTAAAATACTCTAAAAGCGAATGTATCTGTTGATGAAGCAATTAAATTGATGGAAACCGGAGGTGTATTGATATGGCTGGCGCAATTATAGTTGCGGTGATAGGAATTGTATTTATAACATTTGGTTTTTTGATGTGGAAAAAGGAAAATATCACGTTGCTTCATAGTTATCATTATGAAAAAGTGGCTCCAAATGATAAAAAGGATTTTATAAATTATCAGGTTGGGTGTTATCTCTGTTGGAGCTGGTCTTGTGGTGACAGCAGTAATAATAGGAATAACGGACTCTGCGTTAGGTTTTATTGCTTTTGCATTTGGGTTTGCTGTTGGATTAGCATTGCTGATTTACGCAGGAGCAAAATATAATCGCTAATAGAGAAACGAATTTCAGTTTTGTGGACAGTTGATTAAAGAGAAAAATCGGAATTTGTGGAGAGATTTCCTGAACTTTCCTTATTTTACAGGCTTTTCAGCC
>DHJV01000121.1:10283-11658 GCA_002404515.1 Lachnospiraceae bacterium UBA4711
AATCCGCAAGGGAAATAAGGGAATTTTTTATTTAGTCGTTGCCTACTACTTTATCAAGAAGTCTGGCGGAGTTCCGCTTTGCTTTTCTTGTAGAGTGGGCATAGACATTCATTGTGGTACTGACATCAGAGTGTCCTAACAGTTCCTGCACATCTTTTGGAGCAGCTCCGTTTGAGAGGAGGTTGCTTGTGTAGGTGTGTCGCAACTGGTGGAAATGGAAATTCTCAAATCCGTCCAGTCGTTTCGCAACTGTCCGGCAGGCAATGCTTAGTGTGTTTGGCAGTTCCAGACATCCGTCCGGTCTCAAGCAGACAAAGGAGATTTCCTTGTAATCTGCCGGGATTTCTTCGGTTCTGTCCAGATGATAATATTCATAATACACTCTGTTTTTGTCCTGTACTTCCTTGTAGAAATTGCGGTGGTAAAGTTCCCCGTACTGTATCCGGCTTTTAAGCTGTTCTTTTCTGGCGGTTTTCAGTATTTCAGTCAGAGTATCGCCAAAATCAACAATCCTTACTTTCTTTCGCTTGGTCGGTCCGATGATGTTTTTATGTTTTGTGCCATCATAGCGGATACTTCTTTTAATGGTCAGGCATTGTTCTTCAAGGTTGATGTCCTGCCATGTCAATCCGCAAACTTCACCAATACGAAGTCCCGCATAGTATGCGATCTGGATTGGCAGGATTGCAGGTTGATTCTTTACTTTGAGGTATTCTATCAGTCTCTCATAATCTTCGTGGGAAATAGGCTGTATGCCTTCTTCTACCTCATCATCTGAGAATAAATCCACATCCTCTGCTTGTTTTTTCAGCTTAATATACTGCATAGGATTAAAAGTAATCAACTGTTTTGGAAATACTGCAAACCGGAAAGCCTGCTGTAATACGGCTGAAAAGGAATGAATGTAATCTTTGCTGTATCCTTTTCTCACTTTTCCATCTGGAAATTCCCCACCGAATGTAAGCAGGTCGAGAAATGCCTGTAAATGTTCAGCGGTAACGGTTTTTAATTTGCGTTCTGCAATCGGATGTTTCTTGATACAACGGATTGCACCAAGATAATTTTCCACTGTACCATTGCTGAGTGTTCCGACTTTCAGTTCTTCTTCCGCCCACATATCAAGAAGTTCTCCTACGGTAAGATTATCTGTCTTTGCGACAAATTTCTTGCTTTCGTAATCATCCATTGCCTGACGGAGCAGTTTTTCCGTTTCACTTTTACTTTCTGTTCCAGCGTATTCTTTCTGAACCAGATTGCCGCTTGCATCTTCCACATAGAAGCGGTAGTACCATTTCTTTCCTTTTTTTCTTACAGATCCTTTTGCCATAATCGTGTGTCTCCTTTCGATATCAGACAATCGGAACTGATGAAATGC
>DHJV01000121.1:11814-12407 GCA_002404515.1 Lachnospiraceae bacterium UBA4711
TTTCCGGTTTCTTGGAATAGAGCCTTACAATATCTGCCATGTCATTAAAGGCATTAACGGTATGGGTGATCTCCCGGAGAAACATAATCTCGTTATATTCATCATTCGATTCAAACCCCATTACTTTTGCAATATCCGCTTCATTCGTGTTGCCCTTGTAATTCTTGCAGGCAAACTGGAATGATTCCAGAAACAGGTTATATTGCTTTAACATCAACAGCAGTAAATCTTTGGAAAAAGCATCTTCCTTTTTACTAAGGTCGAGAGGTAACTGCTTGAGAATATCGCTCATTGCATCACGAATCTGTAATTCTTTCTTATCCGTAATATCGGTTTCGTATTCATCGGTTTCCCCTCTGAGCCATTCAATAGATACATGAAGTGCTTCCGAAAGACCTTCCAGCACCATCTTTTTGGTATTGTCAATCGAACCATTCTCATAACGCAGGATTGTGGAAGCGGTAACTCCCATCTTCTCTGCAACATAAGGCTGTGTCAGATTTAATTCCAGACGACGCTGTTTTGCCCTGCTGCCTATCAGCTTGCGTAGTTCTTTATCTTTCATGCTGATTGCCTCCTTTTTCGGTATGTAT
>DHJV01000121.1:12491-12915 GCA_002404515.1 Lachnospiraceae bacterium UBA4711
AAATTTCATAATGCTTGACAACACGATATAAAACCGTTATACTAACAGCACAGTAAAAATTGCATAATGCAATTTACAAGGGGGTGGTAAGATGACGGAAAGAAAGATTGCATTATCCATTGAGGAAGCAGCCGATTATACAGGGATTGGCAGAAACACTTTGAGAAAGCTGGTTGAATGGAAGAAACTTCCGGTATTAAAGGTTGGAAGAAAAGTCCTCATTAAAACTGACATTCTGGAAATGTTCATGGAAGCCAACGAAGGGCGTGATCTGAGGGATAAAGGGAATGTGAAAGCTGTCACAAGAAATATGGCAACTTAAAAAGGCGGCTTCTTACGAAACCGCCAAAGGTTCTATCAGACCGAAGCCATGATATACCTACACGCAAGAGGATTATACCATGTGCTTCTCCTGATATGCAAC
>DHJV01000121.1:12972-13298 GCA_002404515.1 Lachnospiraceae bacterium UBA4711
GATATGGCGAAATCAACAAAGACTTATGAAGAAAGAATACTTGCATTAGAGAAAAAGGAACAGGAAAGCATCGAAGCTACCAAAAAGCTCATAGCGCAGCGGAAAGAACTGGAAAAGAGAAAGAAAGCTGAAGAAAGTAAAAAACGAACCCACAGGCTCTGTCAGATTGGCGGCGCAGTGGAATCGGTTCTTGGCTGTCCGATTGAGGAAGAAGATTTACCAAAACTGATCGGCTTCTTAAAAAGGCAGGAAACAAACGGAAAGTTTTTCTCAAAGGCGATGCAAAAAGAACCATTTACAGACATGGAGGAAGTGTAATGGCGGAG
>DHJV01000126.1 GCA_002404515.1 Lachnospiraceae bacterium UBA4711
TGCGCATCGCAATTGTTGTTACGGATTTCATGCCCCTGTGTTTCGTGGTTTCTGTTCATAAAGTTTCCTCCATTTCTGAGCATATCGCTCTATGTGCAGGAGGAAATAAAATCTCCTAATCTCAAAAGTCCGTTTCCTCTCTGCTTATGTTGTAGTGTGAATTCAAAGCATCGAAGTTCTTGGATTCTAAGATTTTTCACCATGCGTAGCATGATGACCTGCGCACGCATCAGCGTGCTACATTATATAATAGATAAAAATAGAATTGAAATTTAATGCTTTGATTTATCCTAACACAGCAGGATCAAAAGTGCAATTCTTTTTTTGCACATTTACCTTGTATCTGAAAATCTGGCAACGTATAATACAATCAAAATGAAAAACGAGGAACAAATCTATGAAAAAACTGGCAATATTTTTCCCGGGAATCGGATACCATGCGGACAAGCCGCTCCTATATTACAGCCGGAAGCTGGCTGGCGAGGCGGGCTATGAACTGATTGCGTTGAAATACGATTATCAGGCAGGAAATATCCGTGGGAACAAAGAGAAGATGGAGGCAGCTTTCCATGCGCTGTATGCACAGGCGGAAGAACAGCTTGCCAGGGTTGATTTTACAGCGTATGCGGAAGTGCTGTTTGTATCGAAAAGTGTTGGGACGATTATCGCATCTGCCTATGCACAGAAGCTTGAAAAGATGGGAACGGCAGCAGAACTTCGACATATCTTATACACGCCGCTTGAAGCAACCTACACCTTTGCACCGAAGCATGCGGTTGCATTTATCGGATCGGCAGATCCGTGGAGCGATGTGCCTGCGGTGATCCAGATGAGTGAAGCACAGGGCGTTCCAATGCATGTCTACGAGAATGCCAACCATTCACTGGAGACTGAGGACACGATGCAGAACCTGAAAATTCTGCAGGATGTGATGGAGAAGACACGTAATGTCTTATAGAATATGTAAGTCAGGAATAGTATCAGGAATATTCCCCATAAGAATAGAAAATATTTCCCTCAGTAACAAATCTGTGATAATATAATAGTTAGCATAATCTAACTAAGAGAAACCGGGGGAGTCAACGATGGCAAAGAAAGTATACAAAGACAACTACGAGCCAACCTTCAACTGCATTACGCAGGCGGGCGGAAAAGAAATGACAGAGAAGATTGTGGCAGAGGCAGAAGCATTTTATGCGAAGCTTATGGAACAGCATTCAGAGCTTAGCAAAACAGCACGGATGCATTGGCGACAGTGCTGCGAACGAGCTGCTTTTTACCTCACACTCAAGAAGTATTATCCAGAGCATGCATATGACTGGATCGATGTTTCGTTGCAGATATATGGTGCGAAGGTCGCCAAATCACTTAACAAGATCATGCGGCTTCCGGGAATGAAAGGACGGTTTCTGCCGTTCATGCGGACGATGGCAAATAAGGTCTTCGGAGAAGCGGGCGGATTCAAAAACCATATCGGGTATTACGATAAGCAGGAAACACATTTTGATATATTGGAATGTCCGTATTGCAAATATATGATAGAACTTGGCTGCCCGGAGCTTGGCCCGAGCTTCTGCAAGAGTGACGAGTATTCCTATGGAAATCTGGCGGACTTTATATTTGAGCGGACGCAGACACTGGCGACCGGTGGCGAGAAATGTGACTTCTGTATGCGTCGCCGTTAGTTGACAATAAAAAAACGTCTATTGCATACCGTAGCAATAGACGTTTTTTATTATAACAAAGTATTTACAGCAATCCCTGAATCAGAATAATCAGAATCAGGATCGGAAGTACAAACTGGAAATACGGCTTTAATTTCTTGCTGATCTTCAAGCCTTTTCCGGTATTTGCTTCTTCGATGTACTTATCGAATCCAAATCCCCATTTTGTAACACAGAACAACAGGTAGACGAGCGAACCAAGCGGTAACAGCAGGTTGCTGACTAAGAAGTCTTCGGTGTCAAGTATGTCACGGCCGCCGATCAGATGCACATTGCTCCAGACATTGTAGCCGAGGACGCATGGCATGCTCGCAATCAAAATGATGATACAGTTGATGAGTGATGCTTTGTTCCGGCTGATATGGAACATATCCATACAGAAGGAAATGATATTCTCAAATACAGCGATCACTGTTGAGAAGCTGGCAAATGTCATGAACAGGAAGAACAGCGTTCCCCAGACTCTTCCGCCAGCCATATTTACGAATACGTTTGGCAGAGTGACGAAGATCAGACTTGGGCCTGCACCGACTTCCACGCCATAGCTGAAGCATGCCGGGAAGATGATCAGTCCTGCCATGATCGCAACAAATGTATCAAGTGCGCAGATACGGACGCCCTCGCCAGCAAGTGTATTGTCCTTGCTCATGTAGCTTCCGAAGATCTCCATCGCAGCAACACCTAAGCTCAAGGTGAAGAACGACTGGTTCATAGCAGCGGAGATTACATTTCGAAGACCAACCTCGGATACGGTTTTCACGTTTGGCACAAGGTAAAACTTCAAGCCCTCCTTTGCGCCGGATAATGTCAGGCTGTGTACAACTAAGATCACGATCAGTGCAAGCAGAGCCAGCATCATGAACTTGCTGATTCGTTCAAGTCCGTTTTGCAAGCCGCGGCTGCAGATAAAAAAGCCTGCAATTACAATAATCACCATCCAGATCGTCATCTGAAGCGGATCACCAAGCAGATCGGTGAATACGGAAGACGTTGCATCCGTGTCCATACCGGAATGAAATGCACCGGTTGCAAATTTATAAAAATAAGAGAGCATCCAGCCGGATACGGTCGTGTAATACATCATCAGCAGATAGCATCCCGCCATGGCGAACCAGCCGTGGATGTGCCATTTGCTGCCGGGCTTTTCAAGTGCCTTGTATCCAAGCACCGCACTCTTGCGGCTCGCACGTCCGACTGCGAATTCCATTGTTAATACCGGAAGCCCCATAATTACCAGAAAGATCAGGTAAAAGAGTACAAAAAGACCGCCTCCGTTTTCGCCTGCAACATATGGAAAACGCCAGACATTTCCGATACCGATGGCGCATCCTGCCGACACAAGCAGAAAACCAAGACGAGATTTGAAAGATTCTCGCTGCATATATATTTCCTCCTGAATAAAAATGCCGCCAGATCATTGAAAATAGCGGCACAGTACCTATTATAGTGTTTGACAAAGCAAACTTCATAAAATATACTATAAAAAAATAATTTTTACAAGGGGAGAGCTTTTAAAATTAATTAAGGAAACGTGAAAGGACAGGTTTAGAAGACAACATGGAAGAAAATGTAAACGTAACAGAGCTGTTTGGCTGTGACGTATTTAACGACGCGGTCATGGAAGAACGACTTCCGAAGAAGGTTTACAAAGAACTCAAGGAGACGATCGAAGAGGGCAAGGAATTGTCACTGGAGATCGCAGATGTGGTGGCCCACGAGATGAAGGAATGGGCAATCGAGAAGGGTGCAACGCATTTCAGTCACTGGTTCCAGCCGATGACCGGTGTAACAGCTGAGAAGCATGATGCATTTATCACAGCACCGAAGGAAAATGGAAAGGTATTGTTATCATTTTCCGGTAAGGAGCTGATCCAGGGAGAACCAGACGCATCTTCGTTCCCATCCGGCGGACTTCGTGCAACATTTGAGGCAAGGGGCTACACGACATGGGATTGTACATCTCCGGCGTTTGTGCGCCATGATTCTGCAGGCGGTATCCTTTGTATTCCAACCGCATTCTGTTCATATACCGGAGAGGCACTTGATCAGAAGACACCATTGCTTCGTTCGATGGAGGCAGTCAATAAGCAGGCACTCCGTATTTTAAGATTGTTTGGAAATACAACCGCAAAACGTGTGACACCATCGGTTGGTGCCGAACAGGAATATTTCCTTGTTGATAAAGAAAAATGGTTAAAACGAAAGGATTTGATCTACACAGGTCGTACCCTGTTTGGTGCGATGCCACCGAAGGGTCAGGAGATGGATGACCATTATCTTGGTACGATCCGACAGCGTGTCAGTGCCTATATGAAGGAAGTAAATGAGGAGTGCTGGAAGCTTGGCGTTGCTGCGAAGACACAGCACAACGAGGTAGCTCCGGCACAGCATGAGCTGGCACCAATCTATGCACCGGTCAATATCGCACAGGATCACAACCAGATCATGATGCGGATTCTGAAGAAAGTTGCAAGCCGTCATGGTATGCGCTGCCTGCTTCATGAGAAGCCATTTGCAGGGGTAAATGGTTCCGGTAAGCACAACAACTGGTCACTGACTTCGGATGATGGAATCAACCTGCTTGATCCGGGCAAGAACCCACACGAGAACAAGATGTTCCTTCTTGTACTTGCATGTATCTTAAAGGCAGTTGATGAGCATGCCGATCTGCTTCGTGTATCCGCAGCCGATGTCGGAAACGATCAGAGACTGGGCGGCAATGAAGCACCACCAGCGGTCATCTCCGTATTTCTTGGCGATCAGCTGGAGGACGTGCTTGACCAGATCCTGAAGAATGGAGAGGCAACACACAGTATCAAGGGTGAGAAGTTTGCAACGGGCGTTACAACGCTTCCGGATTTCCGCAAGGATGCAACCGACCGTAACCGTACATCTCCATTTGCATTTACAGGAAATAAGTTCGAGTTCCGTATGCTCGGTTCTCAGGATTCCCTGTCGAACTGCAATGTCGTTTTAAATACGATCGCGGCCGAGGCATTTGAGGAAGCCTGCGACAGACTGGAGAAGGCAGAGGATTTCGATAAAGAATTAAACGCATTGATCGTAGAATATACAGAGAAGCATAAGCGCATTATCTTCAGTGGAAATGGATATTCCAAGGAGTGGCAGGAGGAAGCAAAGCGTAGAGGACTTCCAAATCTTCCAACAATGGTTGATGCGATTCCAGCCCTTACGACGGATGCAGCCATTGACATGTTTGAGCATTTCAAGGTATTTACAAAGGCAGAGCTTGAGGCGAGAGCGGAGATCCAGTATGAGATCTATGCAAAGGCAATCAACATCGAGGCAAGAACGATGATCGATATGGCAACAAAGCAGATCATTCCTGCGGTTGTCAAATATACGACTGTACTTGCGGAATCTGTCAATCAGGTACGTGCAGCCGGCAAGACTTACAATGTAAGTGTACAGGAGAAACTTCTGGAAAAGACATCTGCCCTGCTTGCAGAAAGCTACGAGGCACTCAACCATCTGGCAGAGCTGACAGAGGAAATCGAGAAGAAGGAAGAAGGACCAGAACGTGCAAGATACTGTCTGGATGTGATCATGCCAGCCATGACAGAGCTTCGTACACCGGTCGATGCATTGGAGATGATCGTCGATAAGGAGATGTGGCCAATGCCTTCTTATGGAGATTTGATGTTTATACTGTAATTCGGCATGTAAGATAACGAATTATTGTTGGATACAGTATTATCAGGAAATAACTTTACGATGGAGGCGGCCATCGTTATTACAGATGGCGCCTCTGTCATAATTTCCAACGATGAAACAAAGAAAAATAAATTCATTTCAGGAACAGTCTTAGAGACAGCGGAGAAACAGGACTGGTTGTATTTGCTGTCTGTATCATTTTTTCATATGATTCATTATCGGTATGCACGAAAAAACACCGAATACATAGAAAGACAATAACAGCTCATACAGGGCAATTAAGACCGGATTCTTTTACAAGTGAAGAGGGTGTGGGGACGGTCTTTACGATTGAGTTTCGATTTTTACTTGCACCGGAGACAGAAAAAGAGGATAATAAAGATAATATAGTGCAGGATCTGCAAGGAGAAAAAGAGGGGGAGCACCAATGAGAATGAAGAAACTTCGTCGGATTATAGCTGCATGTATGGTGGGGTGTGTATTGCTTGCAGGCTGTGGTTCAACCACAACAGAACACACACAGCAGTCATCAAAACTGCCGCGGTTAGTGATCGGCAGTGACAGCTATGAACCATTTAATTATATCAACGAGGATGGCGAATTTGCAGGCGTGGATGTCGAGCTTGCACAGGAGGTATGCCGCCGTATCGGATACGAGCCGGTCTTTACACAGATTGTATGGGAGGACAAGGACGAGTATCTGGAGGAAGGAAGCGTGGATTGTCTGTGGGGCAGCTTCACGATGACCGGCCGTGAGGAAGAATACACATGGGTTGGACCGTACCTGAACAGCCGGCAGGTTGTTGTGGTGCGTGCGGACAGCGATATTTATCAATTGTCTGATCTCGAAGGAAAGCGTGTATCGGTACAGGCGACGAGTAAACCGGAGCGGGAGTTTTTGAATCAGAACAATCCGCAGACGCCACAGGTAGGCGATCTGTTCAGCTTTTCTTCTATGGATGAGATCTACGCGAGTCTCAGAAAAGGATATGTGGATGCGATTGCCGGACATGAGAGTGCGCTTCGCACATTTGTTGAGACGAATCCGGATGCCTACCGGATTCTGGACGAGAGTTTGTATAATTCAGAGCTTGGAATTGCGTTTAAAAAGGCAAGCGATGACGAAGTGATTGGAAAATTAGCACAGGCATTGAATGAGATGCAGGAAGATGGAACAACAAGGAAGATTATAGAGAAATACGGGTTAAACCCAGAGACAGCGTTTAGCGACATGAAAGGAGTACAGGAATGGAAGTAAGAGCATGCTATGAGGAGATGGGATCAAATTTTGATGAGGTATTGAGCCGCCTCGGCAGTGAACAGATGGTGCAGCGGTTTGCAATCAAATTTTTGAATGATAAGTCCTATGAAACATTGGAGGCAGCACTTAAGGAGAAGGATGTGGATAGTGCATTTCGTGCAGCACATACGTTAAAGGGTGTCTGTGTCAATCTCGGATTCGACAAGCTGTATGAGGTAAGCTCTGCGCTGACCGAGAAGCTTCGTGCAAAAGAGTTAGATGGTACGGATGAGATGTTTGAAAAAGTAAAGGAGCAGTATGATATTACTGTGAATGCAATCCGTAAACTGCAGTAAATAAAGAGGAATCTATGACAAAAAAAGAGGCAGAGGAAACAATTGCATATTTGAAGGAAATATTTGATATTGTACGGATTGTGGATGCAGAGGCATTGCGCGTTGTCGAGGATGATAAGCTGTCGAAGTGCCACTGCTACGATTTCTGGAACCGTGGACACCAGTGCGAAAACTGTATTTCGCGAAAGGTACTTCGGCATAAGGGACAGAAGTCCAAACTGGAATATATCGATAATGATATCTTTCAGGTGATTGCAAAATATCTGAAGGTCGATGGTAAGCCATGCGTGATGGAAATGATCGAGAAGATCGATGCCGATGAGTTTGTCGATTCGGAGAACAGAGAAAGACTGGCAGGCAAGATTACCGGATATACAGAGAAGCTGTATGAGGATGTGCTGACCGGTGCGTACAACCGGCGATATTATGAGGAAGAGGTCAAAGGACAGAAGCTGCAGGCGGGTATCGCGGTTATTGATATTGATGATTTCAAAATCTACAACGACGCATATGGACATAGTGCGGGTGATATGGCACTGACAACAACGGCGCGTGTAATTAACCAGTGTATCCGTGAGGACGATATGCTGATCCGGTATGGTGGCGATGAGTTTCTGCTGATTCTGCCGAATCTTAAGGAATCTGCACTGAAGAAGGTATTACAGCGTATCTGTGAGGAGGTACACAGATGTGATGTGCCGGGCTATGCGAAGATGCAGTTGTCCGTCAGCATTGGAGGCGTTGTGACTGGTGTGGAGTCGACAGAAGAGTCAGTGCGCCGGGCGGATAAGATGATGTATCTGGCAAAGAATCATAAGAATATGGTTGTCACAGAACACGATGCGATCGTGGATGGAAAGGAATCATTTGATATTGGCGCAATCAAATCCCGGATTTTGATCGTGGATGATTCCGATATCAATCGGGAGCTGATCTCCGAGATGCTGCAAGGCGATTACCGCATCGTTGAGGCGACAAACGGAATTGAGTGCCTGGACAAGATCCGGGTATATGGAAATGAGATATCTCTGATTCTGCTCGATATTGTTATGCCGGAGATGGATGGATTTGAAGTGCTGGAGGAGATGAACCGGAGACACTGGATTGAAGATATTCCGGTTATCATGATCTCGAATGAAGATTCGGAGGCTGTTATCCGAAGGGCATATGAGATGGGGGTTTCCGATTATATCAGCCGTCCGTTTGACGCAAAGGTTGTCTACCGGAGAGTGTTTAATACGATCAAATTATATGCGAAACAGCGGCGGCTTGTGTCGCTCGTGTCGGAGCATATGTATGAGAAAGAGAAAAATAACCGGATGATGGTAAATATATTGAGCCAGATCGTGGAGTTCCGAAATGGCGAGAGTGGCATGCATGTCCTGCACATCAACGAGATTACACGGATGCTGCTCGAACGGTTAGCGCAGAAAACCGATGCGTACCCACATTTGTGGGAAAAACGTAATCTGATCGTGACAGCATCATCGCTGCACGATATCGGAAAGATCGGTATTGATGAGACAATACTGAATAAGCCGGGCAAGCTGACATCCGAGGAGTTTTCTATCATGAAAACCCATACAACGATTGGTTGTTCCATGCTGGATAATCTGGAATATTATCAGGACGAGGAACTGGTAAAGGTTGCCAGAGAAATCTGCCGCTCCCATCATGAACGATATGATGGAAAAGGCTATCCAGATGGCTTGAAAGGGAATGAAATACCGATTTCTGCACAGCTCGTATCTGTGGCAGATGTGTATGACGCACTGACTTCGACACGTGTATATAAGCCTGCATTCTCCCATGAGATGTCGATGGAGATGATCTTAAATGGCGAATGTGGAGCATTTAATCCGATTCTGATTGAATGTCTGGTAGATATTCAGGATCAGTTAAAGGCAATGAAAAAGAAATAAAAAGAATACAGTTACGAAGGAGAAATGAACGTTATGAAGAAACGAATTTTGGGAATGTTTATGGCAGCAGCTCTGCTTGTATCTTCCATGACCGGATGTGGAAAATCCGATGGAACAAAGAAGGTAAAGCTTGACCCGGATAATCCGGTATCCCTGACGATCTGGCATTATTATAATGGTGCACAGCAGGCAACCTTTGACTCTCTTGTGGAGGAGTTTAATGCGACTGTTGGAAAAGACGAAGGCATTTACGTGGAAGCGTACAGCCAGGGGTCTGTATCCGATCTGGAGGAAGCGGTAAACAGCTCTTTAAATGGCGATATGGGGGCGGAGGAACTGCCGGATATATTCTCTTCTTATGCGGATACGGCATATTCTGTACAGCAGCAGGACAAGCTGGCGGATCTCACACAGTACTTTTCAGAGGATGAATTGTCGAAATATGTAGATTCCTATGTTCAGGAAGGCTATATTGCCGGCGATGATGCGTTGTATCTGTTTCCGGTTGCAAAATCGACGGAAATCATGATGATCAATAAGACGGACTGGGAGCCATTTGCGGCTGATACAGGCGTAACGTTTGACGAGCTTGCAACTTCTGAGGGTGTTGTCCAGGTGGCACAGAAGTATTACGAGTGGACCGATGCACAGACACCGGAGATCCCGGATGATGGAAAAGCATTTTATGGCAGAGATTCCATGTCGAATTATTTCATCCTTGGCATGAAGCAGATGGGTGAGGATATCTTTGATGTGAAGGACGGAACAGTGACACTTCATACCGATAAGGACAAGATTCGACGCCTGTGGGATAACTACTATGTGCCTTATGTGAAGGGATATTTTGCATCGTATGGTAAATTTCGTTCGGATGATGTCAAAACGGGCGATGTGCTGGCATACACTGGCTCGACCTCTTCCATTTTTTATTTTCCGGAATCGGTAGAGACGGATACAGAGACATATCCAATCGATTATGAAATCTTAAATGCACCGGTTTTAGATGGTGGTGAGAATTATAAGGTACAGCAGGGTGCAGGTATGGCAGTTACAAAGTCCGACGATAAGCATGAGTATGCAGCCTGTCAGTTCCTGAAGTGGTTTACCAAGACAGAGAACAATATGCGCTTTGTCTGTGATTCGGGTTATATGCCGGTGCTGAAGGAGTCCAACGACGTGTCGAAGCTGGACAGCTTGATCCGGGATGAAGGTTTGGAGGTCAGTGACAAGGCATATAGCTGTCTGACAACCGTTATGTCTGATTTTGACGATACAAAGTTTTATACGCCAAAGACATTTGAGAATGGATACAGTGCACGTAAGATATTAGATTATAATCTGTCTGATAAGGCAGCAGCAGACAAGGAAGCAATCGACGAGGCAGTTGCCGGAGGAACTTCGAGAGAAGAAGCTGTCAAGCCATACATCACAGATGAGGCGTTTGATGCATGGTATGAATCGTTCTGCAATGCTTTGAAGGAAGCAGCCGGACAGTAAGCAGCGCGGTTTGCAAGAGAATGTGGGAACGGAGAATGTGGAGTGAAGAAAAAAAGATCCATCGCGAGGATATTTATGCTGCCAATTCTGGCACTTATATTGATACAGGGATTATTTCCATTTTTCACGTTAGTATTTAGCGGGATTCGGAAGAATCTGGAACAAAATGTAATATTGGTCGACAGCCATATGGTCGAGAACCGTCAGGTCGTATTGCAAAATGATATGGTCAACCAGTGGAGCAGCATCTACAAGGAGAGCGATTCCTTAGATGCTGCACTGGAGACGGTGCTGAAGGCACATAAGGCGGACATGAATACTTTTCTCGGTTCAGAGGAACTACAACAGCAGTACCTTCAGACAGTATTTTCGGATATGGTTGGTGTGCTGCAATATCATACTGCATCGGGACTTTTTTTGGTACTTGGAAATAACGTGTCAACCGATGAGGCGGGCAAATACAATGGATTTTTCGTCCGGGATTCGGACCCGCAGACGAAGGTTTCCTCGAATACCGATTTGTTGTTAGAGCGGGGAAGTAAGACGCTGTCACAGGAGATGGACATTTCGCTGGATAGTCCATGGACAGGAAAATTCACGTTTGAAGGATACGGAAACCGGGAGGCAGATGCGTTTTTCTATGAGCCATATCTGGCGGCAAAGCAGTACCCGACGCTTGACATGGTGAATCTCGGATACTGGTCGAAGCCATTTGTATTAGAGGATCAGGCGGTCGATAACCACATCATGATTACATATTCGGTACCGCTTGTGTATGATGGCGTTGTGTACGGAGTTGTTGGTGTGGAGATTGGTGAGAAATATCTGCAGAGCTATTTCTCTGTCCGGGATCTTGACAGACAGTTGAACGCCGGTTATGCACTGGCAATCGATAAGGGCGGAAATAAGTATCTGGATGTATCCGGCAAGGGCGCGCTGTACGATACAGTAAAGCGCGGGGATGGAACATTTACACTTGCCAATGCAGAGGGAGAAGATTTTTACGAGGTAAGTGGTGCCACTGTCGGAAAACAGAAGATCTATGCGGTTGTGAAGCCGATGAGTCTGTACAGCACGAACGTCCCATATGAAGATACGAATTGGGTGCTCTGTGGATTTGTTACGGAAGACTCCGTATACGGTCTTGGGAAATCTGTATATCAGAAGATGGCGGTTGCAATCTTCGCGAGTATGATTCTGGCAGTTATTTTACTGCATATACTGATCAAGTATCTGACGAAGCCGGTCTATCGCCTGATGGAAAGCGTACAGGGCGGTGTCAGTGGAATTCATGAGTTCAAACAGTCGCGGATATCGGAGATCGACGGACTGCATGATGTTATCGAAAACCTGACCGATGCACAGAAGCAGGCGGAAGATCAGCTTATGGAAGAAAAGGAACGATACCGGATTGCGGTGGAAAGCTCACAGGATATGTTCTTCACATTCCGTGAGAAGGATAAGCGGCTGGAGATCGTAAACAGCAAAACAAATGATGGAATATGGGATTGTTCGCTGCACCCGGAATTTCTGGATGATTCGTATGTGCATCCTGCCGACCGGAACCGGGTGTCAGAGATACTGCTGTCAAAAACAGGTGCGGTCAATCTGGAGTTCCGTATGCGTATGACAAAGGATGCACCGTTTGAATGGATGAATATGACCGGAAGCGTGACGGCGGATGAGGGCGGCAGAAGAATTGTCGGTTGTGTGCACAATATCCAGCAGCGGAAGCGGTTGGAGGAAGAACAGAAGAACAAGCAGTATTACGATGATGTGACGGGATTTTACCGTCTGTCTTATGGCCTAGATGCAATCCGGACAGGACGGGAAGCGGTGTCACATGGCGTATTTTCCTTGATTGATATGGAGAACTTCAAATATACGGACGAGCATTATGGATTGTTGTTCGGGGATGTCCTGCTGGAGCAGCTTGCGAAGCTGTTGATGCGCCAGTGTGAGATTGCGGATTTGAAGTCGGTAGTCTATGTGCGTGCAGGTGCGGATCAGATTCTTCTGTGGATGCCGGAGATTGAAGTTATCCGCGCGAAGAATATTCTGGATGCTGTTCGGAAGAAATACGCTGTATTGACAAACGAGAACTATCTGACGCTTTCTTTCCGATGTACGTTTGCATATGCGAAGGATGAGAATACGACCGATCAGTGTGTGGAGCAGATACGAAAGGTAATGGTTGCTGCGAAGCATCGTGGCGTGGACGACCTCGATTTCACGGAACTGACAGAGGAAGAGATTGCTTCCGCAGAGATTGCGGAGTTCGAGGAGATCGCATCGCTGGGCAGATTGAAGCAGATGAGCATTTCGTCGCTTGCGTTGAATCTGTTTGACTGGAGCGGAGAGATGTCTGTGATTCTTGACGTACTTGCTGTGAAACTGCAGGAGATATATCGGATGTCAAATCTTGTTATCACGCGGTTCAGCCGGGAGTATCTTGCGAATACGATATCGTACCAGTGGATGGATTGCGGTATGTGTGTTGCGGAGGAGGGTATCCTGCGGTGTACAGAGAATGAGTATCAGACATTTATGAATGAGGCGGATTTCCAGAGTGTATTGGAGATTGGGAATGAGACGTTTGAAGTACCATTGCTTGGTGGCTATCTGGAAGAAAAGAAGGGCGTTTTGTTCCATATGATGGATGATGGACAGTATTCAGGAAGTATTTTATTCTTCGGTATGGATGAGACAATTCTGCAGGATGAGACGGAACGGAAGAATCTGGATGAGATTGCCGCAATTATACAGAACCGTATCAATCTGAAAAATCACGATCTGTCTGCACAGGCGAAATCCGATTTCCTGGCGCGTATGTCTCATGAGATCCGTACACCGATGAATGGCATCATCGGTATGACAGAGATTGCATTGAACAGCACGCAGACAGAAGAGCAGCGGATTGACTGCCTGAAGAAAATCCAGAGTTCGTCGAATTACCTGCTCGGCTTGCTGAATGATATTCTGGATATGTCCAAGATCGAGAGCGGTAAGATGAAGCTTGTCGAGGCAAAATTTAATCTGCGGAAGCTGATTGATGGCTTAAAGCCGCTGTTAGAGTCGAAGATGAAAGAGCGGGAGATTGCGTTTATTCAGAATATTGAATTGATGCATACCTATTTTGTTGGAGATGAGCTGCGTATCAATCAGGTACTGGCGAATTTGCTGAGCAATGCTGTGAAATATTGTAATACAGGCGGAAGTGTTACATTGACGGTGCGTGAAACAGAAGATGTATCGGGTAAATCGGCTCTTTACTTCGCGGTGGCGGACGAGGGTGTCGGTATCGCGAAGGAGAAACAGACATTGATCTTCCAGCGGTTTGAGCAGGCAGATGAGTCTGAGAAGGCGCGGAAACAGGGAACCGGGCTTGGACTTGCGATCAGCAGCAGGATCATGCATATGATGAATTCAGATATCGAGCTGGAAAGTGAGCCTGGAAAGGGAAGTAAATTCTTCTTTACAATCCTTCTGCAGAACGTGGATGAGCAGGAGGAAGCAGACGAGGAGGTTGTCGACATCTCTGCGCTGCGCGGCAAACGGGTACTGGTTGTTGAGGACAACGAGCTGAATATGGAGATTATCCATACGCTGTTGGAAGAGGATGGTATGCAGATCGAAGAGGTCTACAATGGACAGCAGGCAGTGACGCGCATGGAACAGACACCGCCAGGCTATTATGATCTGATCCTGATGGATATTATGATGCCGGTCATGGATGGATTAGAGGCGACCAGACGGATCCGGCAGATGGAACGGGAAGACTGTCACACGCTTCCGATCGTTGCTATGAGCGCGAATGCCTTTGACGAAGATGTCAAGCGCTCGCTGGCAAGTGGAATGAACGGACATCTGTCCAAGCCGGTTGATATGGTAAAACTTCGGAAAATGCTGATCAAGGTATTATAAAAAAGTTTATTAATTTGTTCAAATAAGAATCGAATATTTCTTTCGATTTTCCACATACTACCCATACAGTACAAAAATGGAAGTATGTCAGGAGAACAGGAGGAAATAATCAAATGAAAGCAACAGGAATTGTCAGACGGATCGATGAGCTTGGCAGAATTGTCGTTCCCAAGGAAATACGGCGCGTATTGCGGATTCGGGAAGGCGACCCATTGGAAATATTTACCGATAAGGATGGAGAAATCGTGCTCAAAAAATATTCACCGATCGGAGAGCTTTCTGCATTTGCACAGGAGTATGTCGATGCGATCGCGGCAAGTCTCGGCTGTGGCGTGTGTGTCTGCGACCGGGATCAGATCATTGCGGTGGCGGGAATCTCCAAGAAGGATTTGCTTGGCAAATCCCTGCACCGGGAGCTGGAGGAGGCGATCAATGACCGGGAAGCGATTCTGGCGCGGAAGGGTGAAAAAAAGTTTATCAAGATTCTTGGACACGGCGATAACGAATACGATGGAGAGATCGTGCAGACGATCATCTGTGAAGGTGATGCCATTGGAGCGGTGATTCTGCTCAGCCGGGAAGGAAGCCGGCAAATCGGCGAATCTGAAGTAAAAGCAGCGGCGATCGCGGCAAAATTCCTTGGGAAACAGATGGAAGGGTAAAAATGACATCGAAATTCCCAAAAAGTGCCAAAAACTTGGCTTTTTTCCTTGACAAACAAAGGGCAACAAGGTATAAATATGCGTAGGGCTTTGTTGGCAAAGCTGATAAAAACAAGATTCGACCGCGGGGGATGTGGTCAGGAAACATCGTTTTATTTATAGGAGGAAATTTCGATGAACAAGAATGAATTAGTTGCAAAGATGGCTGAGAAGGCTGGACTTAAGAAGACAGAAGCTGAGAAGGCACTTAAGGCTTTCACAGAGACAGTAGCAGAAGAGTTAAAGAATGGTGAGAAGATCCAGTTGGTTGGATTTGGTACATTTGAAGTAGCTGAGAGACCTGCTCGTGAGGGACGTAACCCAAGAACAGGCGAGACAATGAAGATCGCTGCTTCTAAGACTCCTAAGTTCAAGGCTGGTAAGGCTTTAAAGGATTCTTTAAACTAATCTGATTCTTATCCGAAAAGATTTTTCGATAAAGAGTGAAAAAAGCTGTCGCATACCGCGGCAGCTTTTTCATGTAACAGGAAGGTAAGGAGGAACGTGCTATGCGTTTGGATAAATATTTGAAGGTGTCACGACTGATCAAGCGCCGGACTGTGGCAAATGATGCGTGTGATGCAGGCAGAGTTATGGTCAACGATAAGGTTGTGAAAGCATCCTACGATGTGAAGCCCGGTGATGTGATCGAGATATCATTTGGCAATAAATCCGTGAAGGTTAAGGTCACAATGATCGCGGATTCTACGAAGAAGGAAGATGCAAAAGAGATGTTTGAATACCTCTGATGGATGGCGGAAGGCTCATAAATCGCAGAAGGCCTGCATATATTTATGCTATAACAAGTGTGCAGGAGCATACATGGAAAGTCATATGATACATATCACACAACGCGCACATATGAGCCTCACCGGACTGGAAAAGGTGATATCGATGGAACCGGAGCTTGTTGAGGTAGAGACAACCGCAGATCATCTAGCCATCAAGGGGCAGAATCTGCACGCAGAGAAGCTGGATATGGAGAAGGGTGAACTCCAGTTGACCGGAACGATACAGGGGATGCTTTATTCGGACAAAAAGGGAAAGAAGAAAGCCGCGGCGATCGCCAAACGGCTGTTTCGATAATTGACAGATGTATTGATACGACAGGGTGCCATGTTCATCATGAGTGTTGCCGTGGGAATCGCCCTCACGCTGTCGTATGATCTTTTACGTGTATTTCGACGCGTGGTATCTCATAATTCAATTTTAATAGCGATGGAAGATGTCTGCTTCTGGCTGATCTGGACTTACGTGACATTGGAGTGCATTCATGTCTATGGAGATGGCGTGCTGCACTGGTACATGGCAATCGGCATTTTGTTTGGCGTTGTTTTATTCCATTACACTATAAGTTGTACTTTGATTAAAACTGTCAACAACATCTTGTACAAGGTAAAAAAATCCGCGAAAAAGCACAAGAAATTGTTGAAAAATAGCGATAATAAGGGTAAAATGTAAATATCTTTAGGTATGAAAAGTGGGTATGGAAATGGCAAAAAGCAGTACAAAAAAATCAGTTCGATATCGTCAGTCGCCGATAATCACATTTCTGGTTGTTGCGGCGGTTGTATTTATATGTGTAACTTCCATTGTGCGCGCGACAAGTCTGCACACGAAAAGTAAGCAGTTGGCGGAGACCGAGAAAACGATGGAGTTGAAAGTCGAAGAGGCAAAGCAGGAGCAGGCGAACCTCGATGCACAGGAAAAGTACATGCAGACGGATGAATATATAGAGGACGTGGCAAAGGACAAGCTTGGGTTAGTGAAACCGGATGAGCTGGTTATCCGTCCGGCAGAGTAAATGAATCCGAGATAAGAAGTTGGAAAGCTTCCGGCAGAGTGCCGGAAGTTTTTTTGCGTAAAAATGTCTATAAATTCTATCTCCCGGCTGTCACTGTTAGACATACATAGTCACAAGAATTGTATAAACTTGTATGGCAAATTTGAAACAGACAGAAACCATCGGGTAGAGGGGATTGAGAAAATGAAGGTGGCAAAGCTTTTTTCTGGTATTGCAGATATTCTGATCGCATATTGTGTTGGACATTGCAGTCTGCTTGGCACGGCACCGTTTGGAACGGCAATTATCGGTGCGGGCAGTGCCTGTGGGAGAAGTCCGTGGATGTTGCTGCTCGGATTGCTCGGCGCATTTTTTGAGCAGGGCGGGTTTGAGGCACAGGGACATATGATCTATCCGCTCATCTGGGTGGTAGCGGCTGTACTTGTGCGCGTCAGAAAGCTGCAGCTATTGTATCCGCGTTCATTCCTGTTGTCTGTCCTTGTCGGACTGGAGACGACCGTTCTACAGACAGGTGCAGCGTTCTGGCTGCCGGGAGCGGTCGGAATTCCGCTGGCGTGTGCAGAGGGGGCACTTGTTTTTTCCTTCATGCTGGCGTATTGTTTTTCCTATCGGAATCTGAGTGGGGACAAGCTCCTTTTTTTATCGGACACCCAGACGCTGCTTGCGGTGCTGATACTTGCAACGACCGTGCTTGCCGGGATGCCGGTGCAGCTTGGCGGAGTTGTTGAGGTGCTTGCGGGTGTGTGCCTGTTTACAATCTTTTATGTATCGTACCGGTTCGGATTTTCAGCCGGCGTTTCGTGGGCGGCGATCTCCGGTGCGATCTATGCCCTTCGGACAGACGATATGCAGATGCTTGCTGCGTGGGTATTTCTCGCGGTGCTGGTAAATGGATTGACCGAATTTCTGCATATGGGACGATATGGAAGCATTCTGATCTTTGCGGCAGGTGATTGCCTGCTTGGATATTTTGTATTTCCACAGATGCTCTCTGAGGCGGGCATCAAGGCAATTGCGACTGCGGTGTTTGTACTGCTTTTTTTGCCGGGGCGTTTGTTTGTGCAGGTGCGCGCACAGGGGGATGCTGCGGCATTTTCCGGGGCAGAATGGGGTAAGCTTACGCTGTCACGTGTGCGGAGCTTCTCGGATGCGTTGAAACGGATTGATTATACCTTTGCAGGGACGGAGGGGCAGCGGATTGGATTTTCACAGATTGGAACGATGCTGGAGGATTTCACAAAGCAGTTGGATAGTCCGGTGCCGATGCGCAAGGATGCGGAGACTGCAATCGTGTCGGAACTCGGCAGAATGGGTGTGCATGTAAAGTCCCTGACGCTCTTAAAGGCACCAAATGGCAGGTATCAGCTCTATGCGGATGCCTGTGTGGGACGGGGCAGACTGGTCGGTGCGGAGGCGGTGCGCAAGATCGCAAGCAAGGAGACCGGAATCCCGTTTGAGATCGGGGAGGACAGCCGCCAGATGGTTGGACGCAGCTATGACCTTGTCATCCTGAACCAGAAGCCGGCGTTCCGAATCCGGACCGCCGCCAGGCGACTTTCCTGTCAGGAGGATGTCATATCAGGGGATAATTTCTATATCGGAAACCTGAAGAACGGACAGGCGCTTTTAATGATTGCCGATGGCATGGGAAATGGTGTGCAGGCGGCGAAGGACAGTGAAGCACTGCTCTCTGCGGTGGAGGAGCTTGTCATGACCGGATTTGAACAGGAGATGGCAGTCCGGCTTGTGAACGCATATCTGGCAGAAAAGAATAAGGGGGAGCATTTTACGACGCTTGATATGCTGCTGCTGGATCTGTATACAGGTGTGGGGCATCTGGTGAAATACGGCGCCGCGACAACCTATGTGTGCCGGGGAAACTGGATGGAGTGCATCAAGTCGACATCACTTCCGGTTGGAGTGATGGAAGATGCCGGATGTGAGTGCAGCAGCAAGAAATATTATGCGGGCGATCTGATCGTCATGGTGAGTGATGGTGTGTTAGACAGTATTTTGTTTGAAAATAAAGATGATTATATGCACAATCTGCTGGAGGAGTTAAAGGATGAAGAACCAGAAACGGTGGTGGAGGCTGTCATTCAGGATATCCGGGGTGTGTGCGGAAAACGATTGAAGGATGATGCGACGATTATTGTGTGCAAGGTCATGAAAAATCTGTGAATCGCTATACGAATGATATTGTTTGTGCTAATATGAAGATGGTAAAAACTGACAAATGACGGAGTATGTATGAATTTTTTTGAACAAAAGGTCTATAATTATATACAGACGCAGGGATTGATCGAACCGGGAAACCGGCTGGTAGTCGGCGTGTCCGGTGGCGCGGATTCGGTGTGCCTTTTGTGCGTGCTAAAGGCGCTTATGCCGACTTTGCGCATTCCTTCACAGGGGATTGTCGTGGTGCATGTGCACCATGGTATCCGTGGCGAAGAGGCAGATCACGATGCCGCATTTACAAAGAACTTGTGTGCAAAGCTTGGATTCCTGTATCAGGAATACCGGAAAGATATTCCGGCGTATGCAAAACAGCGGAATATGACAGTCGAGGAAGCGGGACGGGAGTACCGTTATCAGTGTATGGAAGAACTGGTCATGCAGCTGAAATTTGACAAGATTGCAGTCGCACACAATCAGGATGATGTCGCGGAGACGGTTTTGTTCCACATGCTTCGTGGCAGTGGATTGAATGGACTTGCCGGGATTGCGGCGAGCCGGGGGAATATTATCCGCCCGTTACTCGGTGTGCCGCGGGCAGAAATCGAAGCGTATCTGAAAGAATGCGGACAGGATTTCTGTCAGGATTCGACAAATGCCGAGCTTGCCTATGCAAGAAATAAGATCCGGCACAGTATACTGCCGGTGATGAAGGAATTAAATGACCGTGCGGTGGAGCATATCTGTCAGCTGGCGCAGGATGCGGCACAAAGCTATGACTATATTCATACGCAGGCGATGGAACAATGCGATGCGACAGAGGATGAGGATGCGTTCGGAAGAACCGTGACATTGCCAATCGCAGAATTGTATAAGGTAGGACCGGTGCTGCAGGAGCATATTGTCTGGGAAGCAATCGGACAGGTTGCACGGCGCAAGAAGGACATCACGAGAAGGCATATACAGGCAGTTGTGGCACTGATTTATCAGGATTCCGGAAGCAGTGTGCAGCTTCCGTATGGTATCCATGCAAGAAGAAATTATGGGGAGCTGATTCTGTCGGATAAGGTGCAGGCAATGACGGACTACCGGCTTGCGATTGCACAGACAGGTGATTATGAAATCCCGGATCAGGGTACACTTTTCGTATCCGTTGAGGATTTTACTTTTACGGAACCAATTCCGAAAAAAAACTATACGAAATTCATTGACTATGCTAAAATAAAGGGTACTCTGTGTGCCCGGACACCGGAAGACGGAGATTATATCGTGATTGATACGGCTGGAAATACAAAGAAGCTGTCGCGAGTATTTATTGATGCGAAGATTGACCGAACTAAACGGGCAGGCTGGCCGGTGCTTGCATGTGGACAGGAGATCGTTTGGGTAGTTGGACTACGGTTTTCACCAGCGTATCATGTGGATGAGCATACAAACAAAATTATGAAAATACAGTATGAAAGCAAAGGAGACCAAGATGGAACAAAAGATTGATGTTATGATTGATGAGTCA
Source organism: Lachnospiraceae bacterium UBA4711 (assembly GCA_002404515.1). Lineage (GTDB taxonomy): Bacteria > Bacillota > Clostridia > Lachnospirales > Lachnospiraceae > Coprococcus_C. The sequence goes on from DHJV01000126.1 coordinate 20,532, forward strand.
GCTGTGGAGGCAAGAATCGCAGAGATCGCACAGCAGTTAAGCAAGGAATATGAGGGAAAGACGATTCATATTATCGGTGTTTTAAAGGGAAGCGTGTTCTTTATGTGTGAGCTTGCAAAACGTCTGACTGTACCGGTTACAATGGATTTCATGTCTGTTTCCAGCTATGGAAATGACACCAAGTCCTCAGGCGTTGTAAAGATGATCAAGGATCTTGACGAGAGTATCGAGGGAAGAGATGTGGTATTGATTGAGGATATTATGGATTCCGGCCGTACACTTTCTTATCTGATCAATATATTGAAGGAACGCAAGCCGGCAAGCTTTAAGGTAGTTACATTACTGGATAAGCCGGATCGCCGTGTTGTAGAGTTAGAACCGGACATCACCGGATTTGTGATTCCAGACCGTTTCGTCGTAGGATATGGTCTTGATTGCGCACAGAAATACAGAAATCTTCCATATATCGGTGTGATTTCTGAGTAATACATAAATTTATCCAGAAGGGAGCATAGCATGAAGGGATTAAAGAAAGGACTCGGAATCTACCTGATTCTGTTCTTTGCGATGTTCTGTGGCATTATTTGGTACATGAACAAAAACTCAAAGTCAGATTCCGGTTATACGATTGTCGATTTTCAGGCAGAAGTATCCGAGGATCTGATAGGTTCTGTAGAAATCTATCAGAATAAGGAGATACCGACAGGAACGGTATATATCACGTATCGGCAGACGAATCAGGAAAAAGAATTCTATGTATCGGATGTCAATAAGGTACAGCAGATTATTATGAGCAAAGGCAACGGCAATATCCGTCTGGAACTGCATGATGTCAGTGGTCAGAGCAATATCTGGACATGGTTGCCGACAGTTGTACTTATTGTGGTATTGCTGGTCGTTGTTATGATTTTTATGGCAAATATGTCTGGTGCCGGTGGCGGTGGTGGTGCCGGTGGCGGCAAGATGATGAACTTTGGCAAGAGCCGGGCGCATATGTCGAACGAGAATGACCAGAAGTATACATTCAAAGATGTCGCTGGCCTGGAAGAAGAGAAAGAGGATATGGCGGAGATCGTTGATTTCCTGCGGAATCCCAAGAAATATAATACGCTGGGTGCACGTATTCCGAAGGGCGTTCTGTTAGAGGGACCTCCGGGAACAGGTAAGACACTGCTTGCAAAGGCAGTTGCCGGAGAAGCAGGTGTTCCGTTCTTCTCGATTTCCGGTTC
>DHJV01000159.1:0-14714 GCA_002404515.1 Lachnospiraceae bacterium UBA4711
ATCCAGTGAGCCTCCGCATCGTGTATAGATACGCCCCTTCTTCGGGTGAATCCATGCATAGGTATTCTCAGATTTACCCTCTTCAATCATCTCCTTGACACTTGCCTGCACGGAATCAATGGCAGAATCCACGATTCGCTTATACCAGCGTTCATAACATTCCTCTGGTGTCATATCTTCATAAAATCCAGTAATTTCCCTTGCCACATCGTCGAAATACATCCTCGGTGCCTTGCCCTCATCCATCTCAATTGCCCAGAGCCCAATTTTTGCATTGGTCAGAATCTCAGACAAATCCTTCTGGAAATCTATATCATTGTGTTTCCGCGTTTTCTCGTTAAGCGCCATGCTGCCATTCCTCTTATCCTGATTCTTTACATGTTTTTACAAAAAAATATCCTTTACCATCATATCTGATAAAGGATATTTTTTCAAGATATTTCAAGTGTTTTCTACTTTATCTTATCTATGTAATCTATAATGAAATCGACGGTATCGTCTTCACTCATCAGACTACTGTTGATAAATATATCATAGCTTTCCAGTGCACCCCATTTTTTGGAAGTGTAATAGTTATAATACGATGCACGTGCCTTGTCTTCCTTTACAATCTGTGCCTTTGCTTTATCAGGAGTCAGATTAAACCGCTCACAAACGGTTTTAATACGTTCCTCCAATGGCGCATGTATAAAGATACGAATCAGATTCGTATTATGACGCAATGCATAATCTGCACAACGGCCAACAAATACAGATGGTCCTTTATCTGCAAGCTTCTTAATCGTATCATACGTTGCCTGAAATGCCTGTTGGTTCAGATTTGTCTGATAGCCTGCACTTGTGAATCCATAACTATATGGATCAGAAACAAGTGAATACAGGAAACTTCTCGTTGGTTTTTCATCCAGCGATTTTAAAAATTCTTCGCTCAATCCACTTTCCTTAGCCGTCTCATTGATCAATTCCTTGTCGTAGAAGTTCGCGGAAATCTTTTCAGCAAGCTTTCTACCAATGTTACGACCATTACTACCAAACTGTCTACCAATCGTGATAATTGTCTTTGCCATAGATAAGCCCCCTTTACACGCCTTGTATAAGTCATTTTTGACTTACTCTAATTATACATTTTTTTGTGCAAATTGTCAAAATATTTTATAAATTTTCGTACTTTTTAGCTATATTGTTGAATTTTTCTATGTTGGAATTCACACGGTTTTCCATCGTCTTGTATGTATGGTTGACACGCATCTGCATGACGATATCATTATAGTCATTCTGCGCAAGCACTGGTTCCATCCGGATATACAGATCATCCGGATGGAATTTAGTCTTCAATGCCCGAAGCGCATCCTTCTCGCCAAGCATCTGACGGAACTCCTTCGCACGACCTGTGAAATTCAGCGTTCCGTCGATCAGATCTCCCAGATCATGACTTGGATAGATTGTAATAAACTGTGCATCCGGCCACTTCTCCGTATTCAATACTTTTCCCGCACGCATGCCAATCACAATAAACTGGCGGATTCCAAGATCATAAAGCGGCTGGATTGGCTCATTGTCTAACAGTCCCCCATCCCGATATTTTTTTCCATCGATTTCCACTGCTTCATACATAACCGGAAGTGCGGTGGACGCAAGCAGAATCTTCCGGATTGTATCCGCGTCGTAGTCCTCCAGCCTGCGGTATTCCACCTGTTCCGGCTGCTCTGTCTCGTTTAAACGGCTGATTGATACATAGATATCTCGGGAATCTGTCTTAATCTTTTCCATATCAATATATTTCTCAAACATCGAAAGCATCTCATTTCGGGAGAAATACATACGCTTTTCGACAAGCATATTCAGATCAATATCAAAAACGGTATCCATATCAATCTCATTCCACGCCTGATACATCCGTTCCATATCATTCATCGAATAAAGCATCGCATTTACAGCACCGATAGACGCACCCGATATTGCTGTCACATCCGCTAACAGCCCTTGTTCCTGCAACACCTTTAATACGCCAACCTGATATGCGCCCTTGCCGCCACCACCGGCAAGCACCAGTCCGATTCCTTTTTCTTCATCCATATACACGTCCTCCATCGCTGCCCTTTCCAATCCATTTCCACGTCATAGCATCTTTAGTTTACATAATATTGTTATTGTTCACCATTATATAATACACGTTCCGGTTTTATGTCTGTTTCCTCAGTCATGATCGAATCTACGATTTGAACTGCATAACCGACCGCTGCAGTATGACAATCCGGATGTGCCGCCAGATATCGGTCATAATACCCGCCACCATAACCAATCCGGTCACAGCTTTTCGTGAAAACCGCCCCCGGCATCACGATCAGACAGGTACCTTCAAGCTTCTCCGGTTGTAACTGTACCTTACTGTCCGGCTCTAATATATGATATGCGCCCTCAACAAGCGCAGTCCGTTCATTATATGCATAAAAATCCATGATATTCCCGTTGACGCGCGGCAGATAGATCTGCTTTCCATCTGCACGGAATTCCGGGATATATTGAAATAAATCGACTTCCTTCTGAATCGGTACATAGAGACACAGTACTGATGCTTCTTTATACACAGCAAGCGCATGGAGCTTCTCATAAATCTCCTGCGCTGCCTGCTTTTGATATGCTTCTGAAAGATTCCTGCGCTTTGCAAGAATTTCTTTTCGAAGTGCTTTCTTTGATTCTGAAATTGTCATGCAAACCATTCCTTTATCTACTTTAAACGGATCTGAATATACTCGTTTCGTTTATTCTTCGGTATATCCTTCACATGTGTGACGCTTCCATCGGCTTCCTTGATATCTATATTATCAAGCTGTGCTTTCAGATTGCGCTTTACACTTGCAATATATGCCTTACGGAGGGCTGCCTGTTCAGCTAGTTCTGCCTCTGTCAGTCCTTCCACGGTCTTACTTTTTCTTGCCAATTCATTAATTCTCTGGATATCTGCTTCATTCATGCGATATTCTCCATTTCTGTTCTTATTTCTGGTATCCTTTATGTACAATGAAATCAACTGTATCAAAGCCGTCATTTTCATGTGCTAAGAACAGGGTACCCACTGACTTTCCTTCCATCAGATCATAGATCTGTGTCAGATTCTCAGCGTCCATGATTGCCATATCTGCACCGGAATCCGTAGCGATTCGTGCAGCCGCAATCTTCGTGGACATGCCGCCTGTACCATAGTTTGTCACGGCATCCTTCGCCATATTCTTCATTGTATCATCGATGGTTTCCACCAATGTCAGCTTCTTCGCATCTGGATTTTTATGTGGATCATCCGTATAGAATCCATCAATATCCGTAAGCAGAATCAGAAGATCTGCTTTGATCAGATGTGCCACGATTGCAGACATTGTATCATTGTCACCAAACTCGATTTCCTCTGTTGCCACTGTATCATTCTCATTGACAACCGGAATAACGCCCTGCTGTAACAGCTCATTTAACGTATTCTCGGCGTTTCTGCGTCGCTCTGGATCTGTGATCGCATCAAATGTCAGCAGAACCTGTGCAGCCATATGGTTGTACTCCATGAAAAGCTTCTGGTAGATCATCATAAGCTGTCCCTGCCCAATCGCTGCACACGCCTGCTTCAGGGATACGGTTTTCGGCTTATGGCGCAGCCCCAGCATCTCAAATCCCACACCGATTGCACCGGACGATACCAATATTACGTCCTTTCCCTGATTCTTCAGGTCACAGATAATGCGCACCAATGTTTCTAACTTCCGGTAATCTGCCCCACCGGTTTCTTCATGTATAATGGAAGACGAACCGATCTTTAACACGATTCGCTGTTTATCCTTCAATGCTTCTCTGATTCGTTTCTCGTCCACGTCTTTTCCCTCTTTATTCTATATTGTTAATGTATTCCGCAACCGCCTCAGCAACCTTGATTCCATCCACCGCTGCGGATGTAATACCGCCTGCATATCCTGCGCCCTCTCCGCATGGGAACAAACCTGCATAGTCGCTTCGATAGGTGTCATCACGCACGATACGTACGGGGGACGATGTTCGGGATTCTATACCGGATAGCACCGCATCTCCCGATGAAAAGCCTTTTAGTTTGCGGTTATAGTCCAAAATCCCTTCAATTATAGCATCATTTATATAGGCTGGCAAACAATTATTGAGGTTCGCAAATTGATAGCTGCCACGGATATTCGGCTTCACGCTTCCAAAAGCTGTCGTAACACGATTTTCCCGATAATCTTCAAACCGCTGTACCGGAATTTTCCCGTTTCCTTCTTCATAGGCAAGGCGTTCGTATTTCTTCTGAAATTCCACACCTGCAAGCACGCCATATTCGGCAAATCCATCCACCACAAAATCTTCCGGTGTCACGTTCACAACGATAGCAGAATTCGCATTTTCCTCATCTCTACCATGGTTGCTCATACCATTTACCACGCTCTGTTCTTCTCCGGATGACGCATTGACAACGAACCCACCCGGGCACATACAAAAGCTATACACGCTTCGCCCCTTACTTGAGCGATATGTCATCTTATAATCTGCCGCCGGAAGCAGCTTTGCCTGTTCACTCGTCCCATACTGGCTCGCATTGACCATCGCCTGGGAATGTTCGATTCGAAGTCCCATCGCGAAGGATTTTGCTTCCATCGTGACACCAGCCGCATGCAACATCGCAAATGTGTCTCTTGCGCTGTGCCCGATTGCAAGAATACAGGCACAGGTTCCCACAACGATTGTCTGATTATTCTGCAGATTTTCGATCGTAAGTGCAAGGCGTGTATCTGACTTATGTGAGATTGCAGTAAGCTGATGGGAGAAATGAATTTCCCCACCAAGGGAACTGATTTCCTCACGCATTTTCCGCATCACACGCTTTAATACGTCCGTTCCAATATGCGGTTTGTTCAGATAACCAATCTCCTCTGGCGCCCCAAACCGTATAAAATCCTGGATAACCGCCTGAATCCGTCCGTATTTATCTTTAATACCGGTGTTCAGTTTCCCGTCCGAGAATGTTCCGGCACCGCCCTCGCCAAAGGATACGTTTGAATTTGCACAGATTGGTGACTCTTCCTGCCAGAAGCCCTCGACATCCTTCGTCCGTTCTTCCACACATTTTCCGCGTTCATAAACAATTGGTCTGTATCCGGCACGTGCAAGCTGCAACGCTGCAAAATATCCTGCCGGACCGGCTCCGATGATGACCGGACGGTATACAGATCTGTCCATATTCCCATCCAAATCGTCTCTTTGTTGATTTGGAAATACATATTTCTTTTTATTGGTTAACATAATATTTTTATTGTCAATTATTTTAGATGGGATTTGGGATAAATCCGCGATTCCCACATCCACCGTATAAATATGCAATAAATTTGCCTTATCTCTGGCATCTAAGGATTTCCGGACAATCTGATATGTATACGGCTGATTTGTCTTGAGCAGTTTCTGTATTTTCTTTCTCAATGCCGTTGTTTCATCCTTCTGTACCGGAATCTTGATCTGGTTAATTCTTATCATGACATGCTCTCCCTGCCCGTAATCCTGTAAGTAATGCAAACGTCAGATTATATCCGCCACAATCTCCGTCGATATCCAGCATTTCTCCCGTTGCATACAATCCCGGATATGACACACATTCCATTGTCTCTGGATAAATCTCCGTCAGTTGGACTCCACCTGCGGTTACCTGCGCCTGTTCATAATCTTTTAATGCCTGAATGTGAAATGGGAATTGTCTACACAGATGGTAGATTGCCAGTATCTGTGCTTCTGACAGCTCTCCGAGCGCCTGTTTCGGCTGTTCACATACGATCTCTAGTATATACATTGCAAGTTTGTCCGGCAAAAATGCATTCAGATATCCATACAGACTCCGGCTCACATTTCTGCTTCCCTGCACAAACACGTTCTCTTCTATTTCCGGCAAAAAATCCACATACAGCGTAACACTTGATTTTTCTGTTAATATCCTGCCAATCTCAGAAGATAAATTAAATATCATAATACCGGATAAACCATATTCCGTAATCTGCAATTCACCGGACTGTTTCCATACCATATCGCCCTGTTCAAACCATGCCGAACATGCCACACGTACGCCTTTTACCGCCTCAGTATTTTCCTCTGTCAAAACCGCACACAAAGCCGGTCTTTGCGGCTCCTGTTTTACGCCAAGCTTCGCTGCAAGCCTTGCGCCATCCGCGCAGCCACCAAGCGTTGGGTATGACCGTCCACCACATGCCAGTATCACCTTTTTTGCAATAATCTCATCATTGCACAGGACATGATATCCGTCCTTTTTTTTCTGTATATCTGTCACTGTTTCTGACAGATATGTGGTCACCTGCAATACCTTTATCCGATCTAATAACGCCCATACAACTGCCGATGCCTGCATGGATATCGGATAATAATATCCATCCACGCATCGTGTATATATACCAATCGAATGCAAAAAATCGGATAACTCCCGCACGGGCTTATCGCCCATACAAGTATGCAGGAATGTCTGATATTCCTCCGAGGCTGAATGATAATGTCCATCTTTCATATCTGCATTTGCCAGATTGCATCGCCCATTCCCTGTGGCATATAATTTTTTGCCTAGTTTTTTATTTTTATCAATGATACAGACGGTGTTTCCGCCCTCCGCAGCCGCGATTGCTGCAGCCATTCCGGCTGCACCACCGCCAACTACGCATACATCATACTGTGTTCTCATTTTTTCCTCACTGTAAGTCATTTTCTAGGTTGATAACGATTCCAGATACCGATACAGTTCTTTTTTCGAATCAAAATGCACGTTTTTTAATAGATCCTGATATACACTTGGATGCAATTTCTGCAAAACCGCCGCATCAATATCGGTATACTCATATACCTGCTGTGTGTCCGCCTCATACACAATCACACGTCCGTTCTGAATTCCTACCAAAAATCCATTTTCTTTCCATTCTGTATCAATGGAAATAGAATCTGCTGCAAGCTCCAGCTTTTGTCCCTCTTTTTCCTGCATACGTTGTTTAAAATACTCATTTGCAATCAAAAAACATAATGAAAAAATCCCAACAAATAATAGTACATATAAAAATAATTTCTTCATGGCACCAACTCCTTGAAGAAATTATTTCCATATTCGTATTTAATTATTCAAAGATAATCTTATCCTGCTTTGTCTCATCAAATACTGTTACAAATGTCTTTCCCGGATTCATCTTTAACTGCTTGCCATCTGCAGTGTAATATTTAAGCACACCATTGTCTGGTCTCCATGTAATCGCCTCATATTCACCATCTGATATATAATAGCCTGTTCCCGATTTATCCCAGTTAATGCTTTGCAAACCATCACCAATATCGGTATACTCAACAAACATAACAATCAGGTTCTTGTAACGAAGCTGCTCATTTGTCTGATCATCAATCTGCTCTGTTCCATACTGGAAACGATAATACAGCTTATCATCGGCATTGTACTCATACCATCTTGTGCTGCTGTCATTGTATGCGGTTGTTACTTTATTTGCTGTCTGTCCATTACCAATCTTCGTATCTTCTGTATTAAATGCAAACATATTCTTGGATGAAGTTCTATCTGCATTATACTCTGTGCGATATCCAGCTGCCGCTATACCTTCCTTCAGTTTCTCACTGTTTGTATAACAGTTGTGTGGTGCAACTCTTGACTCATCCCGATAAAAAGTAATAGAATCATATAATCCATTCAGGTTATTGGTTCCACTCGCCTTGATCTGATCTTCAGCATAAGTTGACCAGCCAACATGCGCATAAATTCCATCTAACATATTTGCCATCTGTACATAATAATGTCTGGCACTACGAACTGGTCCCAGTTTTTCAAGATTGGAATAATCCTTAAATACACACATATATCGTGTAATACCACCCTCAACGAGCATCTCAAATGTGACATCTGCCTGTGAGATACCAGACTGTGGCATGGCATCCACAATGTTGTTGATCATGATACAAAGTGGTCTCTGATTAGAAAGACTCTCATCAATCCACTCACCAGAAAACTCATTGATCACATAGCCTTCCTTTGTCGGTGCAAACTCAATATCCGCATCCGACATCGTTGCTGCCGCTTCCGTTGTGATAGTAGCCTGCTCCGTATTTTCCTCTTTCTTTTTTCCACATCCTGCCAGACAAGATACGGTAAGTGCAGTTGTCAATGCAAATACAGACAACTTCTTTAACTTATTCTTCTTCATTGTCTCTCGTATATCCTTTCTTTGTTAATATTTCCTCTTGTAGTTTTTCCATATGCAGACGTTCTGAATCATCGATATGATCATATCCTGCCAGATGCAGCATACTATGCGCCGTTAAAAACGCAACCTCACGTCGTCTGGTATGTCCATACTCCACCGCCTGCTCAGCAATCCGGTCTACATTTAAAATGATATCTCCCAGCATCAGCTCTCCGGTGTCCTGATTGAAATAATCCAGTGGACTGTTCTCACAAAAATCAAATTCACCCGGTACTTCATACTCTATCATTGGAAACGATAAGACATCCGTCGGTGCATCGATATCCCGGTATTCTTTATTAATTGCCTGAATTCCTGCATGATCTGTAAAAATTACATTCACCTCACATTCATATGGACATTTCAGGAAATCCAGAGACGCCTCTATGATATCCTCTACAATGTCCTGATAATGCGCAGGAATTTCTGTATCCAATTCATTCTCAAAAAATACGCTCAATGTATCTCTCCTTTATTGCCTGTTACATTTTATCCCAAATGTATCAGATAATCAAGTTTTATCTTTCACATTTTAATGTTTGTTTTGCGGTTGTTTTTTGTCCCGGCTATGTCTGTTTTCATATTCCTCATACGCATTGACAATCCGCTGGACAAGAGGGTGACGCACGACATCCTCACTTGTAAACCGTATCACAGAGATCTCATCAATATTATGCAGGACTCGAAGTGCGACCTCCAGACCAGACTGTGCATCCTTCGGCAGATCCTTCTGTGACAGATCGCCAGTGATGATTGCTTTGGAACCAAATCCGATACGCGTCAAAAACATCTTCATCTGTGCAGGCGTCGTATTCTGTGCTTCATCCAGCACAATATAGGCGTTGTCCAAGGTTCGCCCACGCATATAGGCAAGTGGTGCTACCTCAATTAACCCTTTTTCCATGTTCTTCAGAAACGCTTCCGCGCCCATAATCTCATATAACGCATCATACAGCGGACGCAGATATGGATCCACCTTGCTCTGCAGATCGCCCGGCAAAAATCCGAGCTTCTCACCAGCCTCAATTGCTGGTCTTGTCAAAATAATCCGGTTCACTTCATTGTTTTTAAATGCCGTGATTGCCTTCGCCATCGCCAGATATGTTTTTCCAGTTCCTGCCGGTCCAACGCCAAACACGATCATATCCTTGTCGATAGCTTCCACATATTTTTTTTGTCCCAATGTTTTCGCCTTGACTGGCTTTCCATTTGTCGTATGACAGATAATATTCGAATCCGCCGCAAGCGTTGATACAGCTTCTTCCACTCCTGTCTTGGACAATGATATCGCATAATTCACATTCTGGTCGGTAATCTCTTCGCCCTTATCTGCCAGAGCAACAAGCTGCTCAATTACCGAAGCTGCACGCTTGACACTGCCTTCTGAGCCTGTGATACGCAGCTTATCATCCCGTAAAACCACTGCTACATGATATGCCTTTTCCAGATTCTTGATATTGCGGTCGAACTGTCCAAACACCAGTTGAATCTGATCTGCAGGCACTGTGATTGTCTCATAATATGCACTCATAACTGTTTCTATTCCTCATTTTCCTGATTCGTCCCGTCCGGAATCGCCAATGTCTCCGGCACACCAATGATTTCCCTTACAACCAGTGTTCCGGATGCAAGGCATTCTCCATCTTTACACTCTATTGTAACATTATTTTCCAGTATTTCCACCCCTTTTTTCTTGAGATCTGCAATATAGATCTGCAACAGTTGTTCCTGCTTTTTGTGTGCTTCCTCCTCTGTGTAAGTCTTTGTCTCATAGACCGGCTGATAATACTTTGTGACAGTTACAGAAAAAGGCAGATAATATGCCTTTCCGATATGAAAAATATGCGTGGTCGACACCTGTTCATAGCCATCCACGGACTTCGGCTGATGCAGCGTCTTCACGGAGGTTCCAATCTGGATCGATACGCCTGTTTTTTTCTTTTTCCCCTGCTTTTTTTCTGTATAACTAAGTGAAAACGCCTGTTGATACTGATATTTCGTCTGCGCGTAAACAACACCGTCTGCCGCGACATAATTTGTCTCGATCAATTCTTCATATTCATTATAAATGTTTACAACTCCGGTAATTAACACATCTCCTTTTTTCACCTCATCACCGGGATTAACCAGCTTTGTTCCACTTTTGGCAAGCAGATCAAGTACAATGCCATCCTTGACCGCCACTATATTACACGGCGTATCAAATGTCTTTACCTCTTCCTTTTCTACGGTTTCCACAAACCGGACAACCAATCTGGTTCCTTCCACATCACAAGTGATCCATGCGATCTGGTCATACTGCATCCGAAGTGCTTTTTCCAATTCTGCAATCGAAATCGACGCCCGCTTTGTCCCAATCGGCACGAGCGATTCACTGATATAAGTTACGATTTCCTCTTCCGTATAGATGGATGTTCCCTCCACATCTATATGCCAGATAAAAAGAGAGGAATAAAAAATAATTCCGGCGCACACCAGCAGACTGACGACAAACGCCACCCGTTTCTTATACTTTCGCAAAAAAGGATACAAGCCTGTCTCTGTTACAATGCTACAGCTCACCTGACATTTCTCCTGCAGCTTCTGAACGGTTCTCCACGCTTTATAGGAGATTGTTGCAAATACACCTGTCTTATCCAAAATCACATCCGTAAACAGAATATCATTATGTTTACAGATGTTCAAAAAACGTTCCATTTCCCAGCCAGTTATATGAATGACACAGCGATGTGCAAAGATATCCGACCATTTACGCATGCTTCTCTGCCTCCTCCCCCCTCCATCTCACAGCCTCAATATCACCACGAACCGTAATCTCTGCTCCATCAAACGATGCAATCCGAAGTGCATTTCCTTCAATGGCGAGCATATTTTTCCTGCATCGAAGCAATACCTGCGTCGTATCAAAGCTGACAATCTGTCTGTATCCATCCACATGTACGCATGTCTGATCGTAAAAATGCACCTGCGTCATTATTCCATCTCCGAACAGCTTTTATTCCCAATATATGCTTGTAATGTTTTCATTATGATGTATCTACAAATTAACACAATAAAAAAGGTGCTACTAAAATTAGTAACACCTTAATGTCTGTATTATTTGAACTTGCGCTTTCTAGCTGCCTCAGACTTCTTCTTACGCTTTACGCTTGGCTTCTCGTAATGCTCTCTCTTACGAATTTCCTGCTGAATACCGGCTTTCGCACAGTTTCTCTTGAATCTGCGAAGAGCGCTATCTAAAGTCTCATTCTCTTTTACGATTACGTTTGACATACTTCTCTCACCCTCCCTCCAGTTGTAAAATATCTCGTGTTTGTGCGTTTCATAAACAACTGTTTGGGTATTTACCAAATTGCACAAGTTAGATTATAACACATAAATCAAATTCGTCAACCAAAAATTGAAATTTATTGTCACGAAATTACATTTTTTTATTTCACTTCATCTCGACTTGAGAAGATATGATCAATCAAGCCATATTCGAGTGCCTGATCGGCTGTCATCCAGTTATTTCGATCGGTATCCCGCTCGATCTCTTCCATAGACTTGCCTGTGTTCGCACTTAAAATACGATTTAAGCGTTCCTTTGTGCGAAGGATATTATCCGTTGCAATCTTCATATCCGTTGCCTGATTGTGCCCTGGAAGGCCACCCAATGGCTGATGGATCATGATTTCCGAATTCGGAAGTGCAATTCTCTTGCCCTTTGTACCACCAGCAAGAAGAAATGCTCCCATGCTGGCTGCCATACCAACACAGATCGTTGATACATCACACTTGATATAATTCATTGTATCATAAATACCAAATCCGGCTGATACAGATCCGCCCGGGCTGTTGATATAGAGGCTGATATCCTTGGAAGGATCTTCAGACTCCAGAAACAGAAGCTGTGCGATAACCAGACTTGCAGTTGTATCGTTTACTTCATCTGCCAGAAAGATAATTCTCTCCTTTAACAATCTTGAATAAATATCGTAGGCGCGCTCGCCTCGGCTCGTCTGCTCTACGACGGTAGGTACTAATGCCATATTATGTTCCTCACTTTCTATTTATGTCAAAAAACTATGAAAGCTGTGCTTCAGCTTCCTTTACACCTGCTTCAAGTGCATCCTTGATGCCTGCAGGAGTCTTACCACCTGCCTGTGCCATATTGGGACGGCCACCGCCGCCGCCACCGACCATCGGTGCAATCTTCTTGATGATATTTCCGGCATGTGCGCCAGCCTTCACAGCATCATCCGTTGCCATCACGATCAGGTTAACCTTATCTCCCATATCGGAGGCTAATATAACTACACCAGATGCAATCTTTGTCTTCATATCGTCACCAAGATTACGAAGTGCATTCATATCAACTCCATTTACAGATACCGGAAGAACCTTGTAAGCGCCAACTGCCACTACGTCAGACAATACGTCACCAACAGCCGCCTTTGCCATCTTGTCTTTAAGTTTCTGGTTCTCAGACTGTAACTGTTTGATCTCTGCAAGCATGCCCTCAATCTTCTCTACAAGATTTGCAGGCTCTGCCTTTGCAGCAGCACTTGCCTGTTTCAATGTATTCTCCAGATTATGATAATATGCAAATGCACCGCGGGAAGTAAGCGCCTCAATACGGCGGACGCCAGCGGCGACACCTGTCTCAGATACAATCTTAAAGGTTGCAATCACACCCGTCTTTTCTACGTGTGTACCACCGCAAAGCTCGATGGAGAAATCGCCCATATTGACAACTCGTACCGTCTCGCCATACTTCTCACCAAAAAGTGCCATCGCGCCTGTCTTCTTTGCTTCCTCCAGTCCCATAACCTTTGTTACAACCGGAAGATCCTCGGCGATCTTCTCATTGACGATTGCCTCTACCTGCTCGATTTCTTCTTTCGAGAGTGCCTGATTATGTGTAAAGTCAAACCGGAGACGATCCTGATCTACATAGGAACCTGCCTGTTCCACATGTCCACCGAGAACCATCTTTAATGCCTTCTGCAGCAAATGTGTTGCAGAATGGTTCATACATGTATGCAGACGCTTATCTGCATCAACAGAAAGCTTTGCTGTATCATGAAGCTTAATCTCGCCATTTTCTACATAACCGATATGTGCGATCTTGCCACCGACAACCTTGATCGTATCCTTGACGATGAATTTACCAGTTGCTGTCTCGATCACACCGGCATCACCACACTGACCACCCATGGTCGCATAAAATGGTGTCTCTTTGACAAGAATGGAACCATTATCACCTTCGGAAAGGATGTCTGCCACTGCATCTTCACCTGCGATTGCCACGATTTCGGACTCATGTGTCAGTCTATCATAACCGACAAATTCGGTTGTGATTGTGACATCAATCTGCTCATAGACTGTCGCATCGGCACCCATATAGTTCGTTGTTTTTCTCGCCTTTCTTGCGCGCTCCCGCTGTTCCTGCATGCAAGCCTTAAATCCTTCCTCATCTGCTGAAAATCCTGACTCTTCCAGAATCTCGACAGTCAGATCAAGTGGAAATCCATAGGTATCATACAGCTTAAATGCATGCTCGCCCGAAAGAGTTTTCTCTCCCTTTGCCTTCATATCGTCTACATAACCATTCAGGATAGAAAGTCCCTGATCGATCGTCTTATTGAAATTTTCTTCCTCTGTATTTAAAGTTGCAAAAATATGCTCCTGCTTTTCTGCAAGCTCCGGATAAGCATCCTTGGATACTTCGATCACGGTCTTTGAAAGCTCTGCTAAGAAAGCGCCCTTGATGCCAAGCAGTCTGCCATGTCTTGCTGCACGGCGGAGCAGGCGCCGAAGCACATATCCACGACCTTCGTTGGATGGAAGGATACCATCGGATGTCATAAAAGTAACCGAACGGATATGATCCGTGATGACACGGATGCTGACGTCTGTATTTGCGTCCTCTTCATATGTAACACCTGCCATCTCGCAGACCTTGTCACGGAGTGCCTTAATCGTGTCTACATCGAAGATAGAATCCACATCCTGTACAACAACTGCCAGACGCTCCAGACCCATACCTGTATCGATATTCTTCTGCTCAAGCTCTGTATAGTTGTTATGACCATCATTATCAAACTGTGTGAAAACGTTGTTCCATACTTCCATATAACGGTCACAGTCACAACCGACTGTACAGCCTGGCTTACCACAGCCATACTTTTCTCCACGGTCATAATAAACTTCTGAACATGGACCGCAAGGACCTGCGCCATGCTCCCAGAAGTTATCTTCTTTGCCAAAACGGAAGATACGGTCTTTGTCTACGCCGATCTCCTTGTTCCAGATATCAAACGCCTCATCATCCTCAAGATAAACGGATGGATACAGACGGTTCTTATCGAGTCCGACAACCTCTGTCAAAAACTCCCATGTCCAATGAATTGCATCGTGCTTGAAGTAATCGCCAAATGAGAAGTTACCAAGCAT
>DHJV01000159.1:14845-15773 GCA_002404515.1 Lachnospiraceae bacterium UBA4711
TAAGGCTTTAACGGTGCCATACCAGAGTTGATCAAAAGCAGACTGTTGTCATTATGTGGGATCAGCGAAAAACTGTTCATTTTCAAATGTCCCTTGCTCTCAAAAAACTCCAAAAACATCTTACGCAATTCATTCACGCCGTAATTTTTCACGTCAAATTTCCTCCTGATTTTTCGCATCTTTATTCTTACGGATTTTCTTTCCTACCATAATTCCAAGGCCTGCACATACAAGCATTGACAGGAACTTAATCACATAAACCAGTAACTCACTCCATACATGTATCATAGTTTACCCTCCACTTAGTCATCCTTCAACATATTTTTGAAAAAACAGCTCCGGCTTCCTGTATGACAGGCAGCCCCAATCTGCTCCACACGTGCAAGAATCGTATCGTTATCGCAGTCGAGATACAGACTCTTCACATATTGATAATGTCCACTTGTCTCGCCTTTTAACCACAGGCTCTGTCTGCTCCGGCTAAAATATGTCATAAGTCCGGTCTCTAATGTTTTATTATAAGATGCTTCATTCATATATGCAAGCATCAGTACATCTCCCGTCGCATCATCCTGCACGATCGCCGGAATCAGTCCCGCTTCATTTAACTTAAACTCCGAAAAAGGAATCGCGGCTGTAAGCGGCTTGTAACCAATCTTCTTGTCCTCCATTTATTCGTACCCTCCTGCTGCATATTTCTATAAGCTTCCCTTGGTTGAAAGCACCTGGCCGGAAAGCCGGCTGTCAAACTGTGTCGCCTCGTCAAGTGCCTTTGCAAATGCCTTAAATGCAGCTTCAATGATATGATGGTCATTGGATCCGGCAAGCTGTTTGATATGCAGGTTCATCATCGCTGAATATGATACAGCATAGAAGAACTCTTTCACCATCTGTGTATCAAAGTATCCAACCTGCGGTGTCGAAAGAT
>DHJV01000147.1 GCA_002404515.1 Lachnospiraceae bacterium UBA4711
CCGATTTGTCGAGATGTTTGGAAATCCGGATTTAAATGAGAAAGAGTGGGATATAAACAAAATGGAACGACTCTGTGAGGTTAGTTCAAGTAAAAGAATATATCAAAATGAGCAGAGTGTAATAGGAATTCCTTTTTTGCGAATCTCAGATTTAGTAAATAGAATGGATACTGGTTCTAAGGAGTGTGATTTGTATATCCCAGAGGAAAAGTATGAGGAACTTAAGGATCAGGGATTAGTTCCAATAAAGGGAGATATACTTTTGACAGCAAGAGGTACATTAGGAAGATGCTATATTATTCAAGAAAATGATGAGTTCTATTTTCAGGATGGAATGATAACATGGCTTTCAAATTTTAATGAAAAGATAACATCAATGTATATTGCCTATTTATTTTCTATGCCTGGTTTTAGAAAACAGATTGATGCGTTACAAGCTGGTTCAACAGTTGCATATCTTTCTATTTCAATGACAAAGAAATTAGATATTATGGTTCCACCATTAGAGTTGCAGAACCAATTTGCAGACTTCGTCCATCAAGTCGACAAATCAAAATTGAAAGAGCATGTATTGGTACAGATAACATTATAAAAAATGGATGGTGAATAGCATGAATGAAAGCAAAATTGTAACTAAAAAATCCAATTCTATAATTAATCAGGAAACTTACACTGCCGTTAGAGGATATGTTATTGCGGCGCAGAATCAAATTTACTCGTCTGTGAACTCGGCAATGGTCAGTGCGTATTGGAATATTGGTAAACAAATATATGAAGCGTGTGGAGAAAATGAACGAGCAGCTTATGGTAAGCAACTTTTGCAATATTTATCAGAGAAATTGACAAAAGAATTTGGAAAGGGATTTAATGAGCGAAATCTTAGAAATATGAGACAATTTTATGTCACATTTCCAATTCGGAACTCACTGCGTTCCGAATTGAGCTGGACTCATTATAGATTACTGATGAAGGTTAAAGATGAGACTGCACGTAATTTCTATTTGGAAGAAGCTGTTAAATCGGGATGGAGTTCTAGACAATTGGATCGTCAGATTAATTCTTTTTATTATCAAAGAATACTCGCGAGCAAAGATAAAAAAAGTGTGTCTTCCGAAATTGATACGTTAGAACCTAAGCAGGAATATGAGAAAATTATTAAAGATCCATACGTTTTAGAGTTCCTTGACCTCCCAGCTAATGAACATTTTTACGAATCGGAACTGGAACAGGCACTGATAGATCACTTGCAGAAATTTTTGCTTGAGTTAGGAAGGGGATATTCTTTCGTTGCAAGGCAAAAGCATTTTAATGTAGATGGGCGCCATTTTTACATTGATCTGGTATTCTACAACTATATTTTGAAGTGTTTTGTTTTGATTGACCTGAAGATTGGAGATTTGGCACATCAGGATATTGGACAAATGCAGATGTATGTAAACTACTACACTCGTCAGATGATGAATGAGGGAGACAATCCACCAATTGGTATTGTTCTTTGTGCAGATAAAAGCGATACATTAGTTGAGTATACGCTTCCTGAAGACAATCGACAGATATTTGCTGCAAAATATCTTCCTTACATGCCAACGAAAGAAGAATTAAAACGTGAACTGAATTTGGAAGAATTTGAAAAGCTTGAGTAAGAACATGATTGATGTTTTGGGGAGAATATTAAAAGTTGTTGAGATAATAAATTGAAAATCATGTATCAAATAACCATACACCTGAAAGGAGGCTGTTGTATGATTACAAACTTTGACTATTTGAAAAAAGAATCAAAATTTTCTGCATTTGCGGATGTGGCTATTACAGCAGAGAAGATCATTCTGATGGATCCGGAATCCAGCATTATCAATAGCCGGCGCGCAATGGAATTCGCCATAAAATGGATGTATTCCGTGGATAAGGATTTGGAGATGCCATATCAGGATAATTTGCAAAGTTTGATGAATGCGGAAGATTTCAGACAGTTGGTAAGTGCAGATTTGCTGAAGCGTATGGATTATATTCGAAGATCGGGGAATAATGTGGCACATAGTAACAAAAAACTTGGCAGAGATGAAGCAATGCTATGTCTTGAGAATTTGTTTATTTTCCTAGATTATGTAGCTTGTTGTTATGCAGACGAATATAAGGAACGCACATTTGATAAAGGTATAATTACAGCCAGAATTGACAAGATAAAGGCATCAAAGGAAGCAGAGAAAAAAGAAAAATCAGAGCGGGAAGAGATAGCTCTGCGAGAAGTTGATTTGAAGAAATTAATTGCAGAGAATGCTTCTTTGAAAGAAGAATTGTCGATGCGAAGACAGGAAAATCAACCGACATATGTACCGAAACCATTGGATTTATCAGAGTATAAAACGAGGAAGCTTTACATTGATTCCATGCTTGTAGATGCTGGTTGGAAAGAGGGAGAAGACTGGATAAACGAAGTGGAACTTTCTGGAATGCCAAGTAAGTCAGGAAATGGTCGTGCAGATTATGTCCTTTACGATGATATGCAGCGACCATTAGCTATAATTGAGGCAAAACGTACATGTGTAGATGTTTCCAAGGGCAGACAACAGGCAAAATTATATGCGGATATTTTGGAAAAACAATATCATCGCAGACCGGTTATTTTCTTGACGAACGGGTTTGAAACACATATTATCGATGGACAATATCCGGAACGAAAGTGTTCCATGATTTATTCAAAACGGGATTTGGAAAAGTGGTTTAATTTACTTGCCATGCGCACAAGATTGAACCATATAACCGTGGATAAAAGCATTGCGGGACGTTATTATCAGGAGGCTGCAGTGAAAGCTGTCTGCAATAGTTTTGACGAGAAGAATCGTAGAAAGGCGTTGCTTGTAATGGCAACGGGATCTGGAAAAACAAGAACTATCATTGCGCTTTGTAAGGTGTTACTGGATCATGGATGGGTCAAAAATATTTTGTTCCTGGCAGATAGAAATTCACTTGTTACACAAGCAAAGCGTAATTTCGTGAATCTCCTTCCGGACCTATCTTGTACGAATCTTGTGGAGGAAAAGGATAATTATAATGCACATTGTGTATTCTCAACGTATCAAACCATGATGAATTGTATTGATACAGTGAATGACGATCAAGGGAAATTATTTACATGTGGACATTTTGATCTGGTAATTTGTGATGAGGCACATCGTTCAATCTATAACAAATATCAGAATATATTTACGTATTTTGATGCTCCTTTAGTTGGATTAACTGCAACACCGAAGGATGAGATTGATAAGAACACATATGGAATATTTGAATTGGAAAATGGTGTGCCAACCTATGGATATGATTTAGCGCAAGCAGTGAAGGATGGTTATCTGGTCGATTATGTATCGGTTGAATCACAGTTGAAATTCATCACTCAGGGGATTGTATATGATGAATTATCAGAAGAAGATAAGGAAGCTTACGAGGCGACTTTCGAAGACGAAAATGGAGAAATACCGGAATCAATAGGTGCAGCAGCATTAAACGAATGGATTTTTAATGAGGATACAATTAAGCAGGTGCTTAATATTTTAATGACAAATGGATTAAAAATTGACTATGGTCAGAAGATTGGAAAGACAATTATTTTTGCGAAAAATCATTATCATGCAGAACGGATATTGGAAGTATTTCATAAGGAATATCCACATTTGCCCGATTATGCGAAGGTTATCGACAATTATATGACATATGCACAGAGTGCAATTGATGAGTTCTCGGATCCAAAGAAAATGCCTCAGATTGCGATTTCGGTAGATATGCTGGATACCGGTATCGANNGACGAGTTTTCTGACCCGAAGAAACTGCCTCAGATCGCCATTTCCGTGGATATGCTGGACACCGGCATCGACGTGCCGGAGGTGCTGAATCTGGTGTTCTTTAAAAAGGTCATGAGCAAGGCAAAGTTCTGGCAGATGATTGGACGAGGAACGCGATTATGTCCAGGGTTGTTGGATGGAGAAGATAAGCAGAAGTTTTATATTTTTGACTTCTGTGGTAATTTTGAGTTTTTCAGATTGCATAAAGGAAAAGCAACAGCAAATATGCTTGCATTGCAAGGAGCAATATTCAATTTGCAATTTGACATGGCATATAAATTACAGGATATAGTATATCAGGCAGATCATTTGCAGGTGTTCCGAGAATCTCTGGTTCGACAAATGAGTGAGAAAGTGCAGGAATTGCCGCGCGATAATTTTGCTGTACGTCAGCATCTGAAGTATGTTGACCTGTATTCTTCTGAAAAGAGTTATCAAGCACTTTCATACGAAGATACATTACTTGTTCGAGAGGAAGTTGCTCCGTTGATACAGCCAGATGGAGATGAAGCAAGTGCTGTTCGGTTTGATGCCCTGATGTATGGAATTGAACTCGCTTATTTAGCGGGAAAGAAATATTCAAAAGCCAGAAGTGACTTGTTTAAGCGTGTGGAGCGTGTGGCAAGTATAGCCAATATTCCGGAGATTCAGGCGCAGGAGGTATTGATAAATAAAATCTTACATACAGATTATGTGGAGAATGGTGGAATTAATGAGTTTGAAGAAATCCGCAAGAAGTTGCGTGGATTGATGAAATATATTCCAAATGATAATGTCGTAAGATATATAACAAATTTTACGGATGAATTGTTGTCAATGGATTGGAATGATGCAGAACTTGACAATGATGAATTGAAAAACTATAAAGCAAAAGCAGAGTATTATGTACGCAACCATCAAGATAATATAGCGATTGCAAAGCTTAAAACGAATCAGCCGTTGACGAGTGTAGATGTTCAGAGTTTGGAAGAAATTTTGTGGAAAGAAGTTGGAACAAAGCAAGATTATGAGTACGAATATGGAACGAAACCGCTGGGTGAGTTTGTGCGTGAAATTGTAGGATTGGATATGAATGCGGCAAAGGAGGCATTTTCTGAATATCTTACAGGTACGAGTCTGGATGAAAGGCAGATTTATTTTGTTAATCAGATTGTTGAGTATATTGTACATAATGGAATGATGAAAGATATGTCGGTACTACAAGAATCTCCATTTACGGATAAAGGAAGTGTAGTAGAGATATTCACAGACTTAAATGTATGGATGGGGATACGGAAGGTGATTGACGAAATTAATGCGAACGCGGCAGCATAAGAAAAGGCATAAATAATATGAAACTACATGAAAAAACAACCAAATCAAATGCGATGCTTCATGTCACACTCGCCTGTACCTTGGTGATTGCCGTTGTGATATTCTTATTTGCAAAAGGCTATGTGGCAGATAAGTTGACATTTAACATTGTACGATACATGAGCCAGAGAAAAATCCTGTTATTATATCTTGGAGTCATCAATCTCGTAACGTTTATCCTATTTGGCGTCGACAAGTATGCGGCAATTAAGGGGAAATGGAGAATCCCGGTAGCAACTTTGTTAGGATTTTCGTTTGCTGGCGGCGCGATTGGTGGTATAATTGCGATGTACTTATTTCATCACAAGACACAGAAGAATTATTTTGCGGTTGGACTTCCGATGATGATCGTGACACAGATTGTGGTGCTGTTTTATTGTATGAATGCACCGTGGTAAATCTGAAAGTACAACGCGACAATAATTTGCATAGTGCGAGAACAATTTGAATACAACAAAAACAGAGAATGAAAAATACTAGGGGAGAAGACATGGGTATACTTGGAAATATTTTATGGTTTATATTTGGCGGTTTTGCAGCCGGGCTTTCATGGGTGATCGCGGGAATCGGATGGTGCATTACGATCATAGGAATTCCAATTGGCTTGCAGTGCTTTAAGTTCGCAGGGCTTGCATTTTTTCCGTTTGGCAAGGAAGTTACATATGGTGGCGGGGCGATGAGTCTCATCGCGAATATATTCTGGCTGCTCCTGACGGGCATTCCGATGGCGATTGCAGATGCAGTCTGGGGATGTATCCTGTGCATCACGATTATTGGTATTCCATTCGGGAAGCAATTTTTCAAGCTGGCAAAATTGTCGCTGATGCCATTTGGGGCAACGGTCGCATAGTAAGAGGAAATAGAGCATGCAAATATTTGTAGATGCCGATGCCTGCCCGGTCGTGCGTATCGTGGAGGAAATCGCGGAAAAATATCATATCCAGACGACGTTACTGTGCGACACGAATCATGTCTTGAATTCTGACTATAGCGAGGTAATCGTGGTTGGTGCCGGTGCGGATGCAGTGGACTACAAACTGATCAGTCTTTGCCATAAGGGTGACATCGTTGTGTCGCAGGATTATGGAGTCGCGGCGATGGCACTTGGGAAAGGTGCGTATGCGATCCATCAGTCTGGAAAATGGTACACAGATGCGAACATTGACCAGATGTTGATGGAGCGGCATTTGAATAAGAAAGCAAGGCGGAGTTCGGGGAAGAATCATTTAAAAGGTCCAAGAAAACGGACCGAGGAAGATGATATAAGATTTGCAGAATCATTTGAGAAGCTGGTGTTGAAAGGAGGAGCCTTGGAATGAAAAGTATACTCATCAAAGATACGACGCGGGAGGAACGAATCCGCATCGTGCAGGAGGGACTGAACCAATGTGGTGGTGCCTGTGATTTCTGTAATGGCTGTGACAATTTAGGTGGTGGTTCCGTAGATGCGTTTTACGAACCATATATCAACGGCGAGAAAGAATTGCGGGAATTAAACGAAGCTTATACAAGCAATTCCGGTATGGTTCATTAGGGTGATGCGATGAGACCACCGGAGATTGCAGCCTCGACTGAGGAGGAACGAAGAAATTATATCAAGCAGGCATTTCCATGTATCGCGGATTGCGATATGTGTGGGATTTGTACGGTGTTTAAGGGAAAAGATCCGGAGCTTGCATACGCGGATTATATCAGTGGGAAACGCGATTATCTGGATGTATCCGAAGGCTACCGATGATATTTGCGGGCGGTATGGAACCCATGCCCTGATATGCACGCAGAGGTATCTTGAAACCAGATTATAAACGACAGAAAAGAGGAATAGACATGAATCACATTGCAAGAGATGATGCATTTGAATTATTGAAGAAGTACAACAAGGATCCATTCCACATCCAGCACGCGCTGACGGTAGAGGCAGTTATGAAATGGTATGCAAACGAGCTTGGATATGGCGACGATGCCGAGTATTGGGGAATCGTTGGATTGTTACATGATATTGATTTTGAATTGTATCCGGCAGAGCATTGCCTGAAGGCACCGGAGTTGTTGCGCGAGGGTGGCGTGTCCGAGGATATCATTCATGGAGTATGTTCACATGGTTATGGAATCACGGTCGAATGTGGGGAGACGATCGATGTGAAGCCGGAGCATGAGATGGAGAAAGTGCTTTTTGCCGCCGATGAGCTGACTGGACTGATCTGGGCGGCTGCGCTCATGCGTCCGTCGAAGAGCACGAAGGATATGGAATTAAAATCCCTGAAGAAGAAATATAAGAGCAAGGGATTTGCGGCAGGCTGTTCGCGTGAGGTGATTGAGCGCGGGGCCAAGCAGCTTGGCTGGGAGTTAGAGAAGCTTCTGACGATGACTTTACAGGCGATGGCAGCAACCGAAGATGAGATTCAGGCAGAGATGGAGGCATACAACGCATGAATGAATATTTCAAAAGCATCATAGATCAGGAGCGTGCATCGGTCGTGATCTGCAACCTGAATCATGAGATTATTTATATGAATCCAGCGGCGATTAAAAACTATGCGAAGCGTGGGGGTGAGGCACTGGTGGGGAAAAGCCTGCATGCCTGTCACAACCCGGAATCGAACAAGAAAATCCAGCAGGTGGTTGATTGGTTTGCAGCGGATGTAAGCCACAATCTTGTATATACCAGTTACAACGCAAAGCAGAACAAGGACGTATATATGGTAGCTCTGCGGGATAGTAATCAGAAGCTGATTGGATATTACGAGAAGCACGAATACCGCGACCGGGAGACGATGAAGTTTTATGACATGCAATAGAGGAAGATATGGATTTGTGGGTGGAATATCATTAAAAACAGAAAAGAAGGACTGGAGAGTATGAAGAAAAAACATCAACGATTCATATTGGAAATGCTGACAGGGTTATTAATCAGCGTCTTGTTTGTATCGGTGTATACCTATGTGCTGCAGAGGGATTTCGCGAAGACATCCCTTGAAGCAACCGTAGAACGGGACAAACAGTGCTCAGACGCTATACACACCCTTGTTTCCAATCGTTTAACCAGAGATGATTTTAATGATATCAACTCGATGGAAGATATGAAAACTGACCGGTACAAGGAACTGCAAAAACAGCTGAACGAACTTCGTTCATTGAATTCAACGCGGTATCTGTATACTGCAAAGCGTGGAGCGGATGGCAAACTGATATATCTTGTGGATGGACTCGATCTGGGAGCTGGCGATTTTGCATATCCGGGCACATACATTGAGGAAGAGATGATTCCTTACATTGATGCAGCTCTTTCAGGGGAGATTATCTATTCTCAGGAGATTGTGGATACCACATGGGGACATATATTTACTGCATGTTATCCTGTCGTTGCATCAGACGGTTCGGGAGATGTGATCGGCGCGCTTTGCATGGAAATAGATATGGAGGAAACTTATAACTTCATTAAGGCGAGTAATCATAAGGCAACGGAAATTGCAGCAATCGCATCTATGGTGTTAATGGTGCTCGGTGTTGTGGTGTATATTTATTTACACCAACAGAAGCGTATGGAAGCGGAACAGCAGGAGGCTTTGCAGGAGGCAGTGCGCGCTGCGGATGCTGCGAATCAGGCGAAAACGACATTTTTATTCAATATGAGTCATGATATCCGGACGCCGATGAATGCTATTTTAGGATTTGCGGATCTGGCAAAGAAAAAAATAGGAGATCCGGATACATTAGCTGATTATCTTGATAAAATCCAGATGAGTGGAAATCGTATGCTTGCGATACTGGATAATGTCCTTGAGATGTCACAGATTGAATCCGGAAAAACTGTTTTGGAAGAACGCGCGGTTGAAGTGGGGAAGCTGCTTGAGAGCTGCGTAACGATGATGCAGGCGGATCTGGATAAGAAGCATCAGACGCTGACGATTTCAAAAGAAATTATTGAAGCATATGTATATATGGATCCGGCGTGTATTACAGAGATAATTTTGAATTTAGTCAGCAATTCAATTAAATACACAGGAGAAGGGGGACAGATTCACTGTTCGATTCGCCAGAGTAAGAGCGAAAGAGCTGGGTTTGTCAAACAGGAATTTCAGGTGGTTGATAATGGAATTGGTATGTCGCAGGAATTTCAGGCGCATATCTATGAGATGTTTTCAAGGGAACGGTCATCCACCGCGAGCGGGATACAGGGAACCGGGCTCGGCATGGGAATTGTGAAAAAATATGTTGATATGCTTGGTGGCACCATTGACCTGCAGAGTGAAGTGGGAAAAGGCAGTACGTTTACTGTCCGCATCGAGAGCAGAATTGCATCTTATGAGGAGACACAGCCGCAGAAGACAAGACAGGTAATGAAGCCGGATGCACTGCAGGGAAAAAGAATTTTGCTGGCTGAGGATAATGATTTGAATGCTGAAATTGCAATAGAACTTCTGTCGGAGGTAGGACTGGTTGTTGAACGGGCAGAAAATGGCGTGAATTGTGTAGAAATGCTTGAGAAAGCAGACAAGGATTATTATTCGCTGATTCTGATGGATATACAGATGCCGGTTCTGGATGGCTATGAAGCTACGAAGAAGATTCGCAAGATGTCCGATGCTGACAAAGCAGGAATTCCAATTATCGCGATGACTGCAAATGCGTTTGCGGAAGACCGGCGTCATGCGATGGAGGCCGGAATGAATGATCATGCGGCGAAGCCGATTGACATGAATAAACTGGTTCCGATTTTGTTGAAGTATCTGGATGGAGAACATTCGTAGATAAAAGGAGTAGACACAAGGAGACGACTGTGGTGCAGAAAAAACAAATTGTATTATTTTTAATTGCATGTATTTTGTGCGTGTGTTGTGCATGTTCTTCTGAGAAGAAGGAAGCATTACCACAGCTTGTGATTGGGTGCGATACCCTGCGACCATATAGTTATGCAGACGAGGATGGAAATCCGGCTGGAATGGATGTGGATCTTGCGAAGGAAGCCTGCAAACGGATGGGCTATGAGCCGGTGTTTATCTATATCGACTGGGATGAACGGGATTCGCTTTTAGAGAATGGAGATATTGATTGTCTATGGAGCTGTTTTTCGATGGATGGCCAGGAAGAAGATTATGCGTGGGCGGGACCATATATGTATAGCCGTCAGGTGGTTGCGGTAAAAGCGGAAAGCTCAATTAAACATCTGACCGATTTGAATAACAAGCGTGTGGCGGTTCGCGTAGGGGCAAAGGCAGAGTCGATTCTGCTGAATCAGGATGACCCGGAGATTCCGGATGTTCAGAATGTATTCAGCCTGGATAATATGAGTGATGTTGTGACGGCACTGCGGAATGATTATGTGGATGCCTGTGCCGGATATGCGGCAGCGGTACGTGATCAGCTGCAAAATGACGGTGTTGACTATCGCTTTCTGGACGAAGACCTGAACTATGCGAAGTTAGGTGTCGCATTTTTGAAGAATGGGGATGCCACGATTCAAAATGCGCTGCAGGAAACTCTGGATGCAATGCTCGCAGATGGAACGACCGAGCAGATTCTGAAAAGCTATGGTGTCGATACAGATAAGGTGCTTAGGAGGAACGGGGATGAATAAAAAACAAAAACTCGAAAACTTTCTGCATCTTACGATTCATAAGGCAACCGCAATCGGATGTGTACTGCTGGTTATTGTAATGCTTGTTGCAGGCCGTGCTGAGGCTGTGAAGGTTACAAAGCTGGCTGGTGAGACGATGGATACGATCAAACAGCAGTGCGCAAGCTTCAACAAATTGGTAGCATCCGACCGGACGAAGAGTCTGTTTCGTCTGATCGAGCTGATGCGGATACTGCGTCAGGATCTGGATGAGGACAGCAGTCATGTGAAGGATATATATCTGGAACAGTACTGCGACCGGCTGCGCCTGACCGGAGTTGCAGTTCTCGATGGTGATTTGGAACTGGAAGCGTCAGGCTATACAAGACGGTTTTCAGGTGGAAGCTGGATGAATACTACCGATGGAGAACGATTCAAGGATATTTTGATACATCCCAAAAAAATGTATGCAGAACGTTTGGAGATCGATGGAGAATATTACGATATCTGCGCGGTGGCACGGACGGATGCAGATGGGGTTATCATAGGATATTACCATCAGCCATCAGCACTGATTTCTGATACTGAGAATGATCTGGAGAGCTTGCTTACCGGATTAAAGCTCGAACGGGACGGACATTATGCAATTGTGGAAAATGGTGTTGTGCGTGCAACAAGTGATGCTACCATTAAGGATCAGAGCGTTTCGGAGAATCGGACACTGACACAGCTGTCAGCGATTCCGAAGGATGAACATCTGCATAAAATTACTGCACAGAACCGGCATCAGCATTATTGGGGATACAGGTCGGCGTATGAAGGGTATATGATTTATATTTATTATCCAATTACTGCGATGCTTTCCGGTCCGTTGATTGCGGCGGCGATATTTTCAGTTCTGTATTTGTTCCTGTGCATGCTGTATTTTGGTGTACGAAATCGGACTTTGCGGGAAAATAAAAAAGAGCTGGAAGTTAGTAATGACCGTCTGCGCCAGACGATCAAGACGTTGAAAGCGCTTGAGACGATATATTTCTCTTTATTTTATGTAGATGTGAAAGAAAACCGTTACGAAACTATCTATCAGGCTCCATGGCTGGTTGATGTGATACCAAAATTCGGTGTCTATACAGAATTGAAACAGTTATTTGTAGATAAGATGGTTGCACCGGAATTCTGTGAGGAAGTCGATCATAGAATGTCGAATGAATTTATTCGTGAGAATCTGAGCAGTAAGAATCTGACAGATGTGCGCAAGAGTTTTTATACGGATTATCAGGCAATTCGCGGCGGCGTGCGTCGTTGGTGCCGTGTCACTGCCACACCGGTGGATCATGATGAGGAAGGAAATCCGATTCATGTACTCGCACTGATTCAGGATATCAATAAAGATAAGGAACGGGAAGCAGACTATCAGAAGCAGATTCTTAAAGAAGCGCAGGAAGCCAAGATGGCGAACCTTGCCAAGTCCGAATTCCTGCGACGGATCAGTCATGATATCCGCACACCAATCAATGGAATCCAGGGATTTATTAACCTTGCCGCGAAGCATGCGGACGATCCGAAGATGCAGGCACATTGCAGAGATGGCGCATCGGTGGCATTGCATACCCTGCTCGAACTGGTAAATAGTGTGTTGGATATGAGCAAGCTTGAGACAAAGGGGGTTACTCTGGAGGAAAAACCATTTGATCTCATTGAACTGCTGAAGGAATTGAACACGATTATTCAGCCGCAGGCAGAAGCGCGGGAGATTCATAGTGCAAGTGTAAGAAATGGAGATGTTCCGATTCCACATGTGATCGGAAGTCCAAGACATCTGAGTCAGGTACTGTTGAACTTAGGCACCAATGCTGTGAAATACGGAAGAGCCGGGGGATACATCAAGTTTAATACCAGATTAGTTGCATATGATGAAAAGACAGTCACGTATGAATTTATCTGCGAGGATAATGGCATTGGCATGAGTGAAGAATTTCAGAAGCACTTATTTGAACCGTTTACCCAGGAAACCGCAGGTGCGCGTACCAAATATGAGGGTACCGGACTGGGACTGGCAATTGTGAAGAAACTGGTTGATGCGATGGATGGAACGGTAACCTGTGAGTCCAAGAAAGATGTGGGTACTACCTTCCGGGTACAGCTTACATTCCGGATTGACCGGGCATATCAGATGGAGGAATCGAAGCCGGACGGGACAATACTGCAAGGAAAACATGTGCTCCTGGCTGAAGATAATGAACTGAATATGGAGATTGCGGAGTATATGTTCTTAGACCGGGGCGCAGTAGTGACGAAAGCCTGGGATGGACAGGAAGCAGTTGAGAAATTCGCAGCGTCAGAGGTTGGATATTTTGATGTGATCTTCATGGATATTATGATGCCGAAGATGAACGGACTGGAAGCGGCGCGTGCAATACGGGCATTGGAACGTGAGGATGCAAAGAAGATACCGATGATTGCGATGTCGGCAAATACATTCCCGGACGATATCCAGCGGAGTCTGGATGCAGGCATCAATGAGCATATCGCAAAGCCGATTGACGAGAAGAAAATATTACGTGCCTGCAGTAAGCTATTATAACAAAAAGCCTTGAAACATAATGTTTCAAGGCTTTTTCACAAGCAGGGGATGAGAGAATCGAACTCCCGCCAAAGGTTTTGGAGACCCCTATCATACCATTTGACCAATCCCCTATAATTGGGTGTGCCCGCAAGACACATGTATCATTATACAGTTTTATCGACATTTGTCAAGAATTAAATTTTGTGAATTGCAGAAAAATTTTTAAATTGATCGAAAAAACCAATTGTGCTTTCCGGTATATTATGATAAAATAAATTGGTTTGTGAATCAAATAGACGTATATGTTCATAATATGGTTGAACGTTTCTACCAACTACCGTAAAGAGTTGACTACGAAAACAAATGTTTCGTGGTCTTTTTTTATGTTTTAATTTTGGGAGGTTATTTATGAAGTATGATGTGATCGTAATTGGTGCAGGTCCGGGTGGTATATTTTCTGCGTATGAGCTGGTGCAGAAAAATCCGGGTTTAAAAATTGCTGTGTTTGAAGCGGGGCATGCACTCGAAAAACGGCATTGCCCGATTGATGGAGATAAGGTCAAAAGCTGCATCGGCTGTAAGAGCTGCTCGATCATGAGTGGATTTGGCGGCGCAGGCGCATTTTCGGATGGAAAATATAACATTACCAATGATTTTGGCGGTACACTGTATGAGTATATTGGCAAGAAACAGTCACTCGAACTCATGCAGTATGTTGATGAGATCAATATGCGTTACGGCGGAGAGGGCACGAAGCTTTACTCGACGGCGGGCACACGATTCAAGACGGTATGTATTCAGAATGATCTGCACCTGCTCGATGCGTCGGTGCGGCATCTGGGAACAGATATCAACTATGTTGTGCTTGGAAATCTGTATGCATACCTGAAGGACAAGGTGAAATTTTTCTTTGATACACCGGTGCAGTCGGTTGTCGCAGAAGAGGCAGGCGGCTACACAGTTGTCTGCAAGGATGCATCATATACATGTGAAAACTGCATCATATCTGTTGGCCGAAGCGGAAGCAAATGGATGGAGAAGATATGCAGGGAACTGGAAATTCCAACGAAGTCAAATCGTGTGGATATCGGCGTGCGCGTGGAGCTTCCGGCGGTAGTATTTGCACATCTGACCGACGAGCTTTACGAGAGCAAAATCGTATACCGGACAGAAAAATACGGTGATCGTGTGCGTACGTTCTGTATGAATCCAAAGGGGGCTGTCGTGAACGAAAATACGAACGGAATCATTACGGTAAATGGGCACAGCTACGAAGATCCGGAGAAACAAACGGAGAATACGAACTTTGCATTGCTTGTGGCAAAGCATTTTTCAGAGCCGTTTAAGGACTCAAATGGATATGGTGAGAGCATTGCCAGACTTAGCAATATGCTTGGCGGCGGTGTTATCGTGCAGCGGTTTGGAGATCTGATCCGTGGCAGACGCTCGACACAGAGCCGGATAGAGGAGGCGTTTATCACACCGACATTAAGCGCAACACCGGGCGATCTGAGCCTGGTGCTTCCAAAGCGTATCTTAGACGGCATCATCGAGATGATCTATGCGCTTGATAAGATCGCGCCGGGAACGGCAAACGAGGATACCCTGCTCTATGGCGTGGAAGTCAAATTCTACAACATGGAGGTGGATGTGGATGAGAAACTGGAGACACGACACAAGGGACTTTACATCATTGGGGATGGCAGTGGAATCACGCATTCGTTATCACATGCGTCTGCCAGTGGCGTTTATGTGGCTCGAAATATAGCGGATTCTGTAAAATAAATTAAATAAATGGTATAAATAGATGCAATTTTATGCTATTCTTATTAAGTTATAGTTGAATCAGTGTAAATTGTGGGAGAAAAGGCATTGCACATGATCTGGCAGTGCCTTTTCTCTTAGTATGGGGGACGAAAATGCATTCATTTCAGATACATTCGAATCAGATAATTCCAGTTATAATTTTAATATTAGATCTGATATTTCTTCTGGTGCTGTTGCGCCTGTTTTTGGTGCTTCGAAAAAAGAAGAGGCTGTTAGGGCTGCAACAGGAGGGTGTAGCCCAATATGACCATGCAGTCTGCCAGGGAATGGCAGAGGCACATGTTCTGCTGGCGCGTGACGAAAATCGTCCGCTGTATTTTACGGATAATTTCGAGGCGATGACCGGTTTGCCGGTTGCACAGATGGAGTCAGATTTTCATCTGCCGGAAAGCGTGATGTCGTCACAGGCACATAAGGAGTTTGTGAAAGCATATCAGGTGTGGTCACGAGAGACTGTACTGGAATATGATTTTCGTATGGTGCAGAAAAAGAAGCAATGGATGCGCCTGATCGTGGCACCTGCCGGCGAAGCTTATGATTTTTTTATTTTTCGGGATGTGACACATGAGAAGAACCTGCAGCAGGGACTCAAAAAACAACTTGAGGCAGCACAGGAGGAGAGTCAGTCCAAGACTTCGTTTTTATCACGAATGTCACACGAGATCCGGACTCCGATCAATGGTATCATTGGTATGCTTGCGTTATCACATAAGCAGGTGCAACCGGGATCTGTGGTGGATACATATCTGGAGAAAGCAGAAAATCTGTCTGCACATCTGATCTCACTTGTTAATGATATTCTGGATATGTCTCGTATTGAGGCAGGCAGGATTGAGTTGGAGAATAAACCATTTGATATTCGTGTATTTGCAACGAAGATACAAAATATGTTTCAGGAGACAATTCAGGAAAAAGGATTGCAGTTTGAAGTTGAACTGCTGGATTTTGACCGGTATTATCTGATCGGGGATGAATTCCGATTGTCGCAGGTAATTGTAAACTTCTTATCCAATGCAGTGAAATTTACAAGTGAAGGTGAGATCCGCGTGACCTGCAGACAGATGATGCGGGAAAAGGACGTCGTCGATCTGATGATCCGTGTACATGATACCGGTATTGGTATGAATCCGGAGTTTGTCAATCGAATCTTCCGCCCGTTCGAACAGGAAAATGCAGAGATATCCAAGAAATACGGCGGAACGGGACTGGGTATGGCAATCAGCGACCAGATCATCCGTCTGATGGGTGGTGAGATTGTGGTTGACAGTATGCCGGGCAGGGGATCGGATTTTATTGTATATCTGCATCTGCCATCGACCGATACGTTAGAGCAGACGGTCGAAGTAGAAGAGGCATCCTATGTCGATGATTATACGTACAAGGGCAAGCGGATTCTGCTTGCAGAAGATAATGAGATTAATGCAGAAATCGCAGTGGAGATTCTGAAAGAATCCGGTGCAGAGGTTGAGGTCGCTGAAAATGGACAGCGCGCCGTGGAAATGTTTGCAGAGCATCCACAGGAATATTACGATTTTATTCTGATGGACATTCAGATGCCGGTCTTAAATGGACGGGATGCAACCAGACAGATCCGGCAGATGAATCGGGACGATGCGAAGGAGATTCTGATTTTTGCTTTGTCAGCGGATGCATTTTTGGAAGATGAGAGAAAGTCCGTGGAGGCAGGCATGAATGGTCATTTTGCAAAGCCTGTGGATTATGAATATATCCGCAAGCAGATTGGGATGACGGTTAAAAGGAGACAGCGATAATGGTCAAAGGATTTAAGAGAAAATTGATTGCTCTGATACTCAGTGTGTCCGTGGCAGCGGCAGGAGTGACAGCCGTTGTTGTGAATTACCGGGATGGCGACTTTCAACCAGATGCGTATGCCAAGAATCGGGAGCGGAATGAGAACCAGATCGTATTTCCCGGACAGGATATGTCGTCACTTGGCGATGAGACTTCCGACGAGAGTGAACTGTGGGAGCAGGACAAAAATTCTGACGAAAATCTGAAGCCGGAGGACAAGCCATCGAATTCCGTGTTGTTTGAGACAATGAAGGTCGCAGATGCTTCGGCGGATACGGTGCAGCCGTTGCCGACATCCGAGGAGCAGGCAGAGGAACAGCCGTCGGATGATACCGTGTATATTCCGGATGCAAAGACAGATACAAATCCAAATCATAAAAAGGAAGATGTTGTTGTGATTCCGGGTGGCACAAGTGGAAACGGAGCCGGAACAAGCGGAGGAAGCGCTTCACAGGGAGGTACTACAGACAACAGCAACAGGGAAACGACGGAAGAACCATCCAAGCCAGGTCAGCCATCGGATACACAGAAGCCATCCGGGGATGATTCTGGAAACCATCAGCCATCAGGCGGAGAAAACAATGATACGCCATCAAAGCCGGAAAAAAAAGATCCGGATACAACAACTCCGGAACTGCCAAGAGATGATCGCCTGTTTCCGGTTGACCATTATCCGGGGGATGACGCGGTTGACATAAACGGAAAGGAAGATTATGCACATTACAGTTTAGCAGTTGTGCCATCTATGGATGCGGATGACCAGCTTTATTCCCTGTATGAAGGGGAGTATTTAAACGATCAGAGAGTTTTATGCTCCGTGTTAGTCTATGTATGTGAGGATGGCGAATGGAAATACCGGCTGACGGAGTTGAATGACAATTTTAAGATCGGTTCTTATCCGGAGCAGGTCTCAGGGGATACTGTAGAGCTGACGTTTTATTATCGACCAGGCGCAGAATACGACTGGCTTGAGGGACACTGCACGGTCGATGTGCAGTATGCGGCAAAGCTGTTGATTGAGGGATGGAACAGTGGGGAATACATTGCCCAGTATATGGTGCCAAAAAATGACACGATCGTTCCTTTGTTTAAGTATTCTTATACACTAATGACCGGTATGAGTGGGGAATTGAGGGAAACAATTCCGGATGGAGTTTTTCCGGGTTTTTCGGAGACGAAAAACGGAAGCCCGGTTGATCCGGTCTATGAAGTAACTGACACGGGTGCAAAGGTGTTGTACCCATTACATCCAACGAATGTGGGGGACGTCTACACGGTGGATTGGAGCAGCCGTACGGTCGACATCAATGGACATACTTATGCGGAAAAAATGCAGACTTTGACAGGATATAAAGGGACATCTGAGGAACTCGCGATACCATACGGAATCCAGGCATTGGAGTTTGTATATACATTTGATGAAGATATGAATTTGGTTTATCCGGAATTTGAGACGATGACAGTGCCGGCGACGGTTCTTCGTATGAATCAGAAAGGATATTGGGGTGTTGAGTCTGAGATAGATTATTCTTTCAATGTGACGAGGAGCTATGAAGTAGATGCAGATAATTACAAATATGCATCGTATGACGGAATGCTGCTCAACAAAGAGATGACGGAGATTTATGACATCCCGGACGCAATGACGGAAATTACGGTTCCGGAAACAGTAGCGACGATTAATTTTCCATTTGGAAATCATATAAATACAATGCATTTCTTAAGCGAAACCCCGGGGAATTATGATTTCTCAGGTATTTTTGGAGCAACAATCTATGTGCCTGCGGATGTATATCTGAAATATCTGGCAGCGTGGGGGAAAGATCCCGGCGGAAACGGAAACCGGCTGGCTGCAGATGGAGAGAGTGACAACGAGTTCGTGGAAGATGATACCTGTATTTATTCAGCGGATGGAAAGACACTTCTGGCAGTGAAAAATACCGTAGACGGTGTGCTGGTTGTGCCGGAAGGCGTGGAGAAAATCGTGGATGCTGCTTTGGCAAGCTGCGGAAAGATTGATATGCTGATTCTGCCAAAGACGATAAAGGAACTGGAGTCTGGCAGCCTGCTTGTAAATGCACCGGAAAAGATTGTTTTCCTTGGGACGGAAGCACCGGGGATTTCGGCAGATACATTTGAAGAAAGCTCAATGCTGCAGGTTTTGATATCGGCGAAGAACGCTTATATTACGGCGTGGACGCCAGCACTTGGTGATGGTGTGAACCGGATTCATTTCAAGAATTATCAGTATGTGGATGACGGAGAGACCGGTTTCGCGTATCTGGATGAAGGGGCGTGCACGGGAGCTGTTTCGGAGCCTGCAGGTGCGGTTTTGCTCCGGGCACCGGCGAATCTGACTACATTTGACACACAGACAAAGCCGGAAATTACATGGAAAGAGATTGCTGCACGTGCGTTTTCTGATTGCGGCAGTCTGTATATGGTTGAACTGCCGGAGACAGTGACATTGGTTGGGAGAAGTGCGTTTGCGGGATGTAATTCCCTGCAGGGCGTGATTTCTTATGCAGAGGATACAATCACGGTTGAAAATGCAGCTTTTCCGGAACTGGGAATACTTCGATTTGTGGCACTCAATGCACAGAATGTCTCTGCGTATACCTATCAGGGAACAGCTTCGTGGTTTGGTATATTTGGTGGAAACGGAAACGTCGATATAAACCGGTTCAGTCCATGCTATTATCTCGTGCAGGAGGCAGGCGGTGTGCTGTTATATGGCGAGTCGCAGGAAGATCCGGGAGAATGCTATCTATTGGGGGCAACGAATAATATAACAGGAACCATTCACTTGAAGGAAGGCACACGGGAGATTGCAGGAAATGTATTTTCAGGCTGTGAGCAGCCGTTTACTGTGGAAGGTCTGCAGCGCGTGATTGCGATTGGGGATAGTTCCTTTGCTAATTCTGGAATTTATGGTGATCTGGTGCTGGATAAGACACTGATATATCTGGGAAACCGGGCATTTATGGGATGCAAGGGACTGACTTCTGTTGACCTGGATGCCACAGGGCTGGATGAATCGGACGGGTATGTTGCATTTGGCTCAAGTGTATTTATGTATTGCAGTGGCTTAAAATCTGTGACGATTACAGGAACCGGAAATTATGAGCTGCGGGATCAGATGTTCCTGTCTTGCAGTTCACTGGAAACGGTAACGTTTGGAGCAGACGTCGGAATGACGGCAATCCGGGAAGGCGCATTTTATGGTACGGCAATCTCGGAGATTACAATACCAAAAAGTGTGACGACGATAGGATATGGATTGTTTGATTCCTGCACCCGCCTGACGAGTGTAACGATGCTCAGTACTGTACCTCCCGATTTAACAGGCTATTATCATTATGATTTTTATTTTGGAGAAGTACAATCAATGGACGCATGGATGCATGTACCGGAAGGCAGTGAACAGGATTATGTCGATGCATGGCAGTATGCAATACTTGGTTACGCTGAGAGTGAAGCAGAAGACCTTACGGAAGCAGAACGTGTAAATGCCAGAAATCGCGTGCGGGCGATGCTTGGCATGGAGTTGGAGGAGGTTCCGGAGGAGCCGGATACCGGAGAGGAACCAGACTTTGATGCACCATTCAGTGCGAATACAGAGAGTGAGCCCGTGCAGCAGGAGGACGCGACACCGGGCGATGCGTCGATGGAGTAAGAGAGGATGTCCCCAAGCAGGACAGATATAGAAAGATAGTGTCAAGTGACGTATGAAAAAACGTAACAAAGAAAAAGGCACTTTCGTACCTTGAAAACTGTAGATATTTTTGCTATGGCAGGATACGCCACCCTTGACAGCACAAAAAGAACTGCTGGGAGGGTGTTACCGACGGCGAAGAACTCAAGAACAGTTCGTTTAATCCGTCGCTCACAGCAGTGTAG
>DHJV01000149.1:0-828 GCA_002404515.1 Lachnospiraceae bacterium UBA4711
TTTGATTATGTGTATTATACCGAAAGACTTGGAAAAGTGGCATCGGGAAGGCGGGTTATGGATGAGAGCATCCGGATCCAGACAAAGGAGGAGCGGAAGCGGTTTCTCATCAGCGAGAAGATTACTTACGGCTGTTGGAACAAGCTGTACCGGAGAACGCTTGTGGAGCGGGCGGGGGTGCATTATGCTGAGCATGTGATATATGAAGAACCGCTGTTTGTGTATCCACTGCTATTCTATGGAAAACGGTTTGAAATCATGGCGGAAGCTTTTTACTGCTACCGCCAGAATGAGGCGGGAACCATGCGCCGGGATATGCGTCAGATGACAACGCTGCAGATGCATGCAGATGTGCAGCTTGCGGTGTGGCATTTTATGAAGCAGACGCCGTTTTTCCGGGAGTATTATGAGGAGATCAAGCTGTATTTTCTGCATACGTATTTCTATGAGACGCTGCTGTTTGCGGTGCAACGCGGATTTGAAGTGCCGTATTCCATGTATGAGGCGCTGCGGGATACCGTAAAGGCGGAGGTGGCAGACTATCAGGAGTCTCCTTATGCGGCGATGATCCCCAGACAGATGGAGTTGTATCGGGAAGAAGCAAAGCTGACTGATGAAAATAGATTGAATCAATACATAAAAAAGCACTGGAAGCAATAAAACAATCAGCAGGTATAAAGGCGGAACTATATGGACGAACGAAAACTGGCATTTATTGTATGCATAACAGACAATCAGTATTACGAAGAGTGCGTGAAGTATCTGGCAGACCTTACGGTACCGGAAGGCTATTGCACAGATATTCTGTCTGTTACAGATGTCGCTTCA
>DHJV01000149.1:855-4308 GCA_002404515.1 Lachnospiraceae bacterium UBA4711
GCTTCAATGGCAGAGGGGTATAATGAGGCGATGCAGGCGAGCGACGCAAAGTACAAAGTGTACCTGAGGGAAGATGTTTTCCTGTTAAACAGAAATTTTATTGCCGACGTGCTGGATATTTTAAAAAACGACGCGCTGATCGGGATGATCGGCGTGCGCGGAACAGACCGGCTTCCGGAAGATGCAGACTTTGGCGCTGCGTGGAATATCGGAAACATTCGCGAATACGATGGAAGATGCATAAAGGACACATTCGAACTTCGACAGGCTGCAGCAAACTATGAGAAGGTTGCGGCAGTGGATGGCGTGCTCATGGTGACGCAATATGATGTTCCCTGGAGAGAGGATCTGTCCAGTGGGTGGAACCTGTATGGTGTAAGTCAGTCAATCGAAATGAGACGGCAGGGATATGAGGTTGTGGTTCCGCGGCAGGAACAGCCATGGTGCTACTGCGATAACAGTATTTTAAGCAACAGGGACTATGATATCTGCCGGGAGGGATTGATGCGGATTTATCCGGAGATATTCCCGGCAAAAGAAACCGGACAAGAGCGTGAGCAGCACCGAAAAGAACAGGCGACGGCTGTTGAGATGAGACAGGCACTGGCATGGCTGATGGAAATGCATTTATACAATGAGGCGCGGGCTGCATTGGGCAAACAGAGATTTAACTGGATGCCGGATATGCAGGCACAGGAAATAGTGAACATGATGGAAATCTATTTTCTGGAGGAAGCGAGTGTCTCAAAGCAGCACAGCAGCTGGTTTGTGATGCAAAGCTGGTCAGAAATATATGCGTTTTATCAGAAGATCCGATGGACGGTGCTGCGCCTGGGGTATGAAAGGGCGGATGAGCGGATTGCAGAACTCAAGTGTATGGTGGATGCCGGCGAAATCAGCAAAGATGCAATCCGGAAAATTGCGAATGTATCATTGCCTGATACGACGGGAGTTTTTCGGTATTTTTGGACGGAAAAGAGAGAGCAGCCACTGGTAAGCGTATGTGTGGCAGTCTATAATGCGGGTGAATTTTTACATGAGACACTGGATAGTGTTTTAAATCAGACTTATAACAATATAGAGTTTTTGGTGGTAGATGACTGCTCGACGGATAACAGCAGGGAAGTCATCACATCCTGGCAGAAAAAAGACAGCAGGGTAATTCCGGTTTTTCTTGAAAAAAATTCAAATGTGTGTGCGGCAGGCAATGCCGGATTTGAGAGAGCGAAGGGAACGTATGTAGCGATCATTGGCCATGATGATGTGTGGCGTCCGGACAAACTGGAAAAACAGGTGGCTTTTCTGGAGGAACATCCGGATACCGGGGCATGTTTTACCTGGGGAGAGGTAATTGATGAAAAACAGGCGATTGTAAGCGATAACAATCGTCTGATATATCAGGCCATGAATGCGGACAATAACAGTGCGGAAAACTGGCTGCGTCGAATGATTTTGGATAAATCAAATTGGGCGTGTACACCGAGTGTGTGTGTACGAAAATCCGTGCTGGATCGTGTGGGTTATTATCGCTATGGATTGGTGCAATTGCAGGATTTTGAATTATGGCTTCGTATTCTGAGCAATTCTTCCATATATGTTTTGCAGGAAAAGCTGACATGGTACCGGCGGTTCACCATACAAGGGAAGAATCTGTCAAATTTGCCGGCAACAGAGGGAAAAGTCAATCGATTGTTGCATGAAATGTGGTGGAGTGTTTCGAATGCGGTTGAGAAGATGGATGATAAGAGGTTTCTACATACCTTTGCAGATGAACTGAGATGGAAAGAGGCATCATCTCATGAGGCAGTGATGTGTGAAAAGGCTTTTCTATTATGGCATTTAGGAGGTTCGCGGGCAGAAAGCTACTTCATAAACCTTCTGGAAAATGTTGAGTGCAGAAATACTCTTGAACATGAGTATCATTTTTGCTTAAATGATTTTTATGCACTGAATGAGGAAGCGTAATATCTCGAAAGAAAGGTAGGAGTGCTTTGCAGAAAACAGAGGGGAAAGTTGTGATTGCTCATCTTGGGATATTGGTCACAACGTACTGTAATTTGAACTGTAGAAATTGTGCGGATCTGATTCCCAAACGCAGTAGCGCACACTATAAACTGGAAAATATTATATCGGATTTATCTCTGATTTTAGACAATGTGTCTCAGATTGAGGAAATATTGGTTATTGGAGGAGAGGCGCTGCTTTATCCGCAATTGACAGAAGTGCTCGATTTTTGTGGCGCGCAGCATAAGATAGGAAATATTATTATCACTACAAACGGTACAATATATCCGGGAGAGAGGCTGAAAGCATGTCTGAAGAAAAATAAAGTCACAATGCGTGTGAGCGGATATCCCGCGGAAGTAGCTCCAAATCGGAATGAAATTATACGGGAATACAGAAATGCCGATATTTCGGTGGAAGATCTGGAAGGAATGATATGGGCAGATATCGGTTCATGTGAATGCCGTAACCGTACAGAAAAGGAATTATATGAAGTATTTCATTCTTGCGGAATGGCGGACTGTGTAACAATGCAAAAAGATGGATTGATCTTTTTCTGTTCCCGTGCAATGAGTGCATATGAGACAGAATTGTATCCGACACCTTTGCGGAGAGAGTATATTGATGTGCGCAGTACGTCGGATTTAGCAAAAGCATTTCGGGATTTTTACGACGTGGCATATATCAGTACATGCAATTATTGTGACGGCATCAGCTGTATGGCAAGGCAGGTGATTCCGGCTGCGGTACAGATTTTGGATAAAGAAGTATTTCTCACATTGGTGCAGATTGTAAGCGAACTGCAGGATAGAACCGGGATAGATGAAGTTGTGATATCCGATTTAATAAAATTACTTTTAAATTATAAAGATAATCTGGGCGATATCGCAGCGTATCTGCCGTGCTTATGTGCATTACAGGATTTGGCGTTGGAACATACTGTAAAAAATGAGGAAAAGTTGAAGCAATATTTGAAAGATATGGTCAATTCCTTAACACAGGATTATAGTTACCGGATTGATGCGGCGATAGAGGGAGCCAGAAGTGGCTGGCAGGGTGAAAAAGGCGTAACGGAGAGAAATGTCATTACGGTAGGTGATGTAAACGGCAGGTGCACGGAGGATCTGCTTGTCAGTGAGGAAGAACTTCAAGAAAAATTATATCAATTATATCCGATTGACGGTGTGGTATACAATCGCTTATTTATAGAGAGCAGATTGCAGCGGCTGGCAGAGGAAGCGGTAACGTGTGCGGTATGCGGGTTATCATATACGCAATATGGAATCATAGAACAACAGATGCCATTTCGCACTGTGAATTTATCTGTGACCGGACAGGATATTCCTTATTCACTGCTGATGGCGAAAAGAGCGTTGGAGATAAACGACAAGTTGAAAAAAATTGTAATTCCAATGACGTATTATCAGGGGTTTTTTGACATTTCCGCAG
>DHJV01000132.1:0-8271 GCA_002404515.1 Lachnospiraceae bacterium UBA4711
TGTGGATGAAGCGCATTCCGTAGAGTGGCATATTGAGGAATTTGAGAAGATGGCAAAGACGCTTGCCGGTTATACGCAGACATGCGTGATCAGCTATCTGGATATTTACAGGAAAGTAGAACGCAATTTCCCGGAGGCAAGAGAGGTTGCAAGGGAAGACCGGATCAAGCTCGGCAAAAATTTGATTGAAATTGCAAAGCAGTACGGCATGGTGATCCGTCCCTGTGCAGAAGGCGGCTGGCTGGCAAAATACGGAGCCGACTGCAGTGGATGCATGACTGTGCACACGTTTGAGACAGCGTTGCATGCAAAACTGAATGTTCCAAAACAAAAAAACAACCAGCGGAACGGATCGTGCGCCTGCCTGCTCGGCGTTGATATTGGAGCTTATGATACATGCGGACATCTGTGCAAATATTGCTACGCAAACACAAATCCTGATCTTGTGAAACAAAACATGAAGATGCACGATCCTAAATCCCCATTCCTGATCGGACACCTACACCCGGATGACAACATTCATGAAGCAAAACAGGAAAGTTGGATTGACAATCAATTACGTCTGGACATATTGTGAAGTTTTTAAATTGGAGTAAATATCGGTATTTGAAGATAACTACTCAAACACGAAAAAATGTTATGAGGTTTGTTTGGAGTAGAAAACAAGTAATATTATAGTTTGCACCAATGCTTTTCCACAAGTTTCTCAATGATTTGGAGCAATTGCGAAAGAAAACTGTATTTGCACCAAGATAGATGGAATGACAAGAGAAATCGTTAGGAGCAATTTATCTATAATTACAAAAAAACTCCAAATCTAACTGACAACAGAAATCGACGTTGGAGTATAATTGAGCGTATTGCACATATTGCTCCTAAAAGGTTGTTCAGTCTACAAAAAAATGGTAAAATAGGGAAGGCAAAAGTGATGGGAGTTGCACATGAACAAGTCGGAAAGACGAGGGTTGTGCAGCAATTTGTGGAAGTCGATATCGTATGGGAGTTGTGCAGAAATACCAATTCGTAAGCAGACCATTGGAGCATGTCGGCACTTAATGAGCTGGAACAGCGAATTTAGTACCGCTACATGCGGAAGTGAGCGGGAGCGCGTCTGCGTGGAATTGCGTATTCTGCATAACTCCTGTACAAAATGTAGATATACACAAATTGCGGGAAAACTCCATGAAAGGAGACAAAACTATGTGGGCAAACGAAAGCGTATTTTATCAGATTTATCCGCTTGGCTTCTGTGGTGCACCATTTGAAAACGATGGAAAATTGGTGTCACGAATCAAGAAGGTGGAGGACTGGATTCCTCACATCCAG
Source organism: Lachnospiraceae bacterium UBA4711 (assembly GCA_002404515.1). Lineage (GTDB taxonomy): Bacteria > Bacillota > Clostridia > Lachnospirales > Lachnospiraceae > Coprococcus_C. Next base: position 1,327 of record DHJV01000132.1, read on the forward strand.
AAGCTTGGCGCAAATGCAATATATTTTTCACCGGTGTTCGAGAGTGATACACACGGCTATAACACAAGAGATTACACGAAGATTGACTGCCGTCTTGGCACGAACGAGGATTTCAAAGAGGTCGTCGATAAACTGCATGCAGCCGGAATCAAGGTTATCTTAGATGGAGTGTTCAACCATGTGGGACGCGGCTTCTGGGCATTTCAGGATGTACTGAAAAACCGCTGGGATTCTCCATACAAGGACTGGTTCTATATCAGCTTTGATGGCAATTCCAACTATAACGACGGACTCTGGTACGAAGGCTGGGAAGGAAACTTCGACCTTGTCAAATTAAACCTTCGCAACGAAGAAGTGATCCAGCATATTATATCCTGTGTGAAGGGCTGGATCGATGAGTTCGATATCGACGGACTCCGTCTGGATGTAGCATATTGCTTAGACCACGATTTTATCCGCAGGCTGCGCGCACACTGTGACGGACTGAAGCAGGATTTCTTCTTATTAGGAGAACTGCTGCATGGCGATTACAATGTATTTGTAAACGATGGCATGTTACACAGCGCGACAAACTATATGTGTTATAAGGGACTCTACTCAAGCTTCAACTGCATGAACATGTTCGAGATCATTCACAGTCTCCTGCAGCAGTTTGGTCCGGAAGAATGGACGCGTTACAAAGGAAAGCATTTCTTGTCCTTCGTGGATAATCACGATGTGACAAGAGTCGCAAGCATCCTGAACAATAAGAATCATCTGCCACTGATCTATGCACTTGCGTTTGGTATGCCGGGCATCCCTTGTATATACTATGGAAGCGAGTGGGGCGCGGAAGGCAGAAAAGAAGATGGCGATCCGTCTTTGCGTCTAAGTTATGAGAAACCGGAATGGAACGAACTGACGGACTGGATCAGCAAGCTGGCGGAGGCGAAGAAGCATAGCGAAGCATTGAACTATGGTGGATTCCGCTCGGTCGTACTCACGAATCATCAGTGTATCTTCGAGAGACGTTCGGAACATGAGCGTGTGCTTGTGGCAATCAATGCAAGTGATCAGCCATATACCGCACATTTTGACGCCGGATGTGGAACCGCACAGGATCTGATTACCGGACAGCCACATGACTTTGGCGGTGGTTCTGAACTTCCTCCATACTCCGCAGCATTCTGGAAGATGGAACACTAATCATCAACAAATATAAAGTCTCGCATAAACTATACAGAAAGTGTATGTTTGCGAGGCTTTTTTATGGCAGTGAAAATCGTGATTGACGCCGGACATGGTGGCTATGACGCCGGCGCTACGTATAATGGAAGAAGAGAAAAGGATGATACGCTGGCACTGGCGCTTGCGGTCGGCGAGATATTGGAAGCACAGGGATATGATGTTATCTATACACGGACAGACGATGTTTACGATTCCCCGGTGCAGAAGGCACGGATTGGAAATGAAAGCGGTGCGGATTTCTTTGTATCCATTCATCGGAATTCATCCCCAACACCGAATCAGTACAATGGCGTACAGACTTTGATTTATAATGATGCCGGACTCAAGGCGACGATGGCGGAAAATGTGAACAAAGAATTGGAACAGGCCGGCTATCGAAATATCAATGTTGTGGAACGACCGGATCTTGCGGTACTCCGGCGGACGAGGATGCCTGCGATTTTGGTAGAAGCAGGATTTATCAACAGTGATGTGGACAACAATCTTTTTGATACAAAGTTTTCTGAGACCGCGGAGGCAATCGCGCGCGGCATTGACGAGACAATCCGGGATGCCGGATATGCGGTTGCACAAGGAGATATGCGAAGCAGTACGGCTCCGGTAAGTGCTCCTGTATCGCAAGAAGCAGACTTTAATCAGACAGAAGCATCCGGTACGCAGATGGTAAACGAGTATTACGGAATATCGCGGAAGGTTCCGGTATTTGCGGAGGAGACACCGCAGGAACCAACCGGCTATCAGATTCTCGTTGGCATCTATCGGACATTTGGAACCGCATCGTATCAGGCAAATCGGTTTATCAATGCAGGATATGATGCAATGGTATATGAAGATGATGGATTGTATCAGGTGCGTGTTGGAAATTATGATACAATTGAAGATGCGATTATTGCGCAGCGGGAACTGCGCGACCGCGGGTACGATACGCTGATTGTGCGGAGGGCATAAGCCTTGAAGAACTGTGAGCAAAAGGATTACTATATGAACCATTGATGTGTTATTTATACGATGGCTGCTTGAAACCAGAAAACAGATAAAATGAAAAAAGGTATTGACAACCATAGGTTTACATGATAAAGTAACAAACGATGAACTGCCGTAGACAGTAGGTGCCGCAAGGCATAAGCAGGAAAACGCCTACCGAGGAAGAATCGTGAAGAACGAATTTTAACTCTCATACTGCGGTGTGGGAGTTTTTCTTTTAAGTGCAGTTTCCGTTAATATTATAAGGAGGTGCAAGACTTTGGCTAAGATCGAGTTAAAACAGCCTGTCGTTGAGGAAATCAAAGAGAATATTAAGGACGCTAAGTCAGTAGTATTGGTTGATTACCGTGGACTTACAGTTGATCAGGATACACAGCTTCGTAAGTCAATGAGAGAGGCAGATGTCATTTACAAGGTATACAAGAATACCATGGTAAAGCTTGCTATTGCTGGTACAGAGTTCGAGTCTTTAAAGGACGAGCTTGAAGGACCTACAGCCGTTGTTATCTCTAAGACAGATGCAACAGCTCCTGCAAGATTGGCAGCTAATTTCGCTAAGGCGAACCCGGCGCTTGAGCTTAAGAGTGGTGTTGTTGAGGGTACTCACTATGACACAGACGGCATTAAGAAAATCGCTACAATCCCTTCCAGAGACGAACTTATCTCTAAGTTCCTCGGAAGCATCCAGTCACCAATTACAAACTTTGCTCGTGTTATCAAGCAGATCGCTGAGAGCAAGGAAGCTTAATTGGAATTATTGAGATTGGAAATTACAAAACAAATTTAAATTTATAATGGAGGATTATTATTATGACAACTCAGGAAATTATTGAAGTTATCAAAGGTTTATCAGTATTAGAGTTAAATGACCTTGTAAAGGCATGTGAGGAAGAGTTCGGCGTATCTGCAGCAGCAGGCGTTGTAGTTGCAGCAGCAGGCGGAGACGGTGCTGGCGCAGCTGAGGAGAAGGATTCCTTCGACGTAGAGCTTACAGAAGTAGGTCCTAACAAGGTTAAGGTTATCAAGGTTGTTCGTGACTGTACAGGTCTTGGACTTAAGGAAGCTAAGGACGTTGTTGATGGCGCTCCTAAGGTTCTTAAGGAAGGTGCTTCTAAGGAAGAGGCTAACGAGATCAAGGAGAAGCTTGAGGCTGAAGGCGCTAAGGTTACTCTTAAGTAATTTCGATTTAAACAATAAATGTCCGGTTTGGCAGATGCCAAGCCGGATTTTTTGTCTAAGAAATGACACAAAGAAATCTTTTTTATTTTTCTGCAAATTTTTTCAAAAAGTGTGTTGACACAAATTTCCAACCATGTTAGTATAGTAAAATGTCATTACTATGGATATGTGTGCTATAAATTCGGATAGTAAAGAAAAAACCAAATAAATTCAAGGGGTGAATGCGTCGATGAAAAAGTACAGAATGCGTCCTGTGAAATCGGGAAGAGGTATGCGAATGAGTTTTTCAACTGAGAAGAGAGTTTTGGACATGCCAAACCTCATCGAAGTGCAGAAGAATTCATATCAGTGGTTCCTTGACGAAGGTTTGAGAGAAGTTTTTAAGGATATTTCTCCAATCGTCGATTACACAGGCAATTTGAGTTTGGAACTGGTTGATTATCAGTTGTGTAAGGAAGACATCAAGTATTCTATCGAAGAATGCAAGGAACGTGATGCAACTTATGCAGCTCCAATCAAGGTCAATGTGCATCTTCGTAATGAAGAGACAGGTGAAATTGCACAGCATGATATCTTCATGGGTGATCTTCCACTTATGACAGAGACAGGTACATTCGTAATCAATGGTGCAGAGCGGGTTATCGTCAGCCAGTTGGTTCGTTCTCCTGGTATCTACTATGCAATCGATCACGATAAATTTGGTAAGACCTTGTACTCATCCACTGTGATTCCAAACCGTGGTGCATGGCTGGAGTATGAGACGGATTCCAATGATGTATTTTACGTACATGTTGATAGAAATAGAAAGGTGCCAATCACAGTTTTGATTCGTGCACTTGGCTTTGGAACAAACCAGGAGATCATTGATCTGTTTGGTGAGGAGCCAAAGATTATGGCGAGCTTGGAGAAGGATGTTTCAAACAGTTTTGAGACAGGTGTCATCGAGCTTTATAAGAGACTTCGTCCGGGCGAGCCCGAGGAAGTAGAAAATGCGACAAATCTCTTCATGGGTATGTTCTTCGATGCAAGAAGATATGACCTGGCGAAGGTTGGCCGTTATAAGTATAATAAGAAGCTTGCATTAAAGAATCGTATTGCAGGTCATGTTTTGGCAGAGGATGTCATTGATCCAAGTACTGGTGAAGTTTTGTTTGCAGCAGGCACTACTCTTACAAGAGAGGATGCAACTGCAATCCAGAACGCAGCAGTTCCTTTTGTGTACATTCAGACAGAAGAGAAGAATGTAAAGGTTCTGTCAAACCTGATGGTAGACCTTTCCGAATATGTAGGTTTCGATCCGAAGGAAGTTGGCATACATGAAGCAGTTTATTATCCGGTATTAGAGAAGCTCTTACAGGAGTACGATGATGAGGACGAGTTAAAGGCAGCCATCGAAGCAAATGTAAGTGAACTTGTACCGAAGCATATTACAAAGGAAGATATCATTGCTTCCATTAACTATAACATTCATCTGGAGTATGGTATCGGTAACGACGATGATATCGACCACTTGGGCAACCGTCGTATCCGTGCAGTTGGTGAATTGCTCCAGAATCAGTATAGAATCGGTCTTTCCCGTATGGAGAGAGTGGTTCGTGAGCGAATGACAACACAGGATAAGGATACTGTTACCCCGCAGTCTCTGATCAACATCAAGCCTGTTACAGCAGCAGTAAAGGAGTTCTTCGGAAGTTCCCAGTTGTCACAGTTCATGGATCAGAACAACCCGCTTTCTGAGCTGACACATAAGAGACGTCTGTCAGCCCTTGGTCCGGGTGGTTTGTCAAGAGATCGTGCCGGATTTGAGGTTCGAGATGTACACTACACACATTATGGTAGAATGTGTCCGATCGAGACACCTGAAGGTCCGAATATCGGTCTGATCAATTCACTTGCTACGTATGCAAGAATCAATGAGTATGGTTTCGTTGAGGCACCATACAGAAAATTGGATAAGTCAGATCCTGCCAATCCGGTTGTCACAGATGAAGTTGTATATCTGACAGCGGACGAAGAGGATAATTATATTGTTGCACAGGCGAATGAGCCATTGGATGAGGAAGGCCACTTCAAGAAGAACAACGTATCTGGCCGTTTCAGAGAAGAGACATCCGAGTTCCCGAAGGCAAATGTTGACTTGATGGACGTATCACCAAAGATGGTATTCTCTGTTGCTACATCCATGATTCCTTTCCTGGAGAACGATGATGCAAACCGTGCCCTCATGGGATCAAACATGCAGCGTCAGGCAGTGCCTCTTCTTCGTACAGAAGCTCCGGTTGTCGGAACAGGTATGGAGGCAAAGGCAGCCGTTGACTCCGGTGTATGTATTGTTGCAAAGCATGACGGTGTTGTTGAGATGTCATCCAGCGAGAAGATCATTGTCAAGTGCGATGATGGTACATTGGATGAGTATCATGTAATCAAGTTCGCCCGAAGCAACCAGGGTAACTGTATGAACCAGCGCCCAATCGTAAAGAAGGGTGACCGTGTAACAAAGGGAATGGTAATCGCAGATGGTGCATCTACATCAAACGGTGAGATCGCACTTGGTAAGAACCCATTGATCGGATTCATGACATGGGAAGGTTACAACTATGAGGATGCTGTTCTTCTGAGTGAGAGACTGGTAAAGGAAGACGTTTATACATCTGTTCATATTGAAGAGTATGAGACAGAAGCAAGAGATACAAAGCTCGGACCAGAAGAGATCACAAAGGAAGTTTCCGGAAACGGTGACAATGCCCTGAAGGATCTGGACGAGAATGGTGTTATCCGTATCGGTGCTGAGGTTCGTGCCGGTGATATCTTAGTTGGTAAGGTAACTCCAAAGGGAGAGACTGAGGCAACAGCCGAGGAGAGACTGCTCCGTGCAATCTTCGGTGAGAAGGCAAAAGAGACAAGAGATACATCACTCAAGGTGCCACATGGTGCTTACGGTGTTGTTATGGATACAAAGATCTTCACAAGAGAAAATGGTGATGAACTGCCACCAGGAGTAAACAAGTCCGTTCGTGTATACATTGCACAGAAGAGAAAGATCTCCGTTGGTGATAAGATGGCTGGTCGTCATGGTAACAAGGGTGTTATCTCGCGTATTCTCCCGGTTGAGGATATGCCGTTCCTGCCAAATGGTCGTCCACTTGATATCGTTTTGAACCCATTGGGCGTACCTTCCCGTATGAATATCGGACAGGTGCTTGAGATTCACTTGAGTCTTGCTGCAAAGGTACTTGGCTTTAATGTATCTACACCAGTCTTCGATGGCGCAAACGAGCATGATATCATGGATGCTCTGGAGATGGCAAACGATTATGCAAACTCCGATTGGGAGACATTCTATGAGAAATATAAAGATGATACAGAGAAGGAAGTTATGGATTATCTGTATGAGCATCGTGACCACCGTGAAGAGTGGAAGGGTGTTCCAATCAACCGTACAGGTAAGGTAAAGGTACGTGATGGTAGAACCGGTGAGGAATTTGATTCACCAGTTACAATCGGATTCATGCATTACCTGAAGCTGCATCATCTGGTTGATGATAAGATCCATGC
>DHJV01000132.1:8329-11830 GCA_002404515.1 Lachnospiraceae bacterium UBA4711
GTTACACAGCAGCCACTTGGTGGTAAGGCACAGTTTGGTGGACAGCGTTTTGGTGAGATGGAGGTTTGGGCTCTTGAGGCTTACGGTGCATCTCATACATTGCAGGAGATTCTGACTGTGAAGTCCGATGATGTAACAGGACGTCTGAAGACTTACGAAGCAATCATCAAGGGCGAAAATATCCCAGCTCCTGGTATTCCAGAATCCTTCAAGGTATTGCTTAAGGAGTTCCAGTCACTTGGTCTGGATGTTGGAGTTCTCGATGAGAACGGCGAAGAAGTAGAACTCGGAGAGTCTATGGATACCGGAAATGAGAACGTAAAGAAGTACATGGGCGAGGATTCGGATGACTTCAATGAGGATCTTGGAGAGAACGGATACAGCGGAATTAACGAAGATAACGAATTGGAGTCTTTGAATGATGATTATCTGGATGAAGATTTCGGCGGTAATTTCGATGATGATGAATTTTAAGGAAGGAGATTTGTAAGAGATGTTAGCGATGAATAACGAGAAAAATCAAGAGCAGCCTATAAATTTTGATGCCATCAGAATTGGACTTGCATCTCCTGAAAAGATAAGAGAATGGTCTCATGGAGAAGTTACAAAGCCAGAGACAATCAATTATAGAACTTTGAAGCCGGAAAAAGATGGTCTTTTCTGTGAGAGAATCTTTGGACCAAGCAAGGACTGGGAATGTCATTGTGGTAAGTACAAGAAGATTCGTTTTAAGGGTGTTGTCTGTGACCGTTGTGGTGTAGAGGTTACAAAAGCTTCTGTACGTCGTGAGCGTATGGGACATATCGAGCTTGCTGCACCAGTGTCACATATCTGGTACTTCAAGGGGATCCCAAGCCGTATCGGATTGATGCTTGACATTTCTCCAAAGCTTTTGGAGAAGGTGCTTTACTTTGCATCTTACATTGTAATTGATCCGGGAGAGACCAATCTGGAATACAGACAGGTGCTCTCTGAGGCAGAATACAGAAAGGCAGAAGAGGATTTCGGCGGAAAATTCCGTGTAGGAATGGGCGCTGAGGCAATCAAGGAACTTCTTCAGGCAGTTGATCTGGACAAAGAGGCTGAGACTTTGACAGAGGAGTTGCAGACAGCAACTGGACAGAAGCGTGCACGTGTCATTAAGCGTCTGGAGGTTGTAGAAGCATTCCGTAACTCACACAATAAGCCTGAGTGGATGATTCTGGATGCAATTCCAGTTATCCCACCAGATATCCGTCCAATGGTACAGTTGGATGGTGGTAGATTCGCAACTTCCGATCTGAATGATCTGTATCGTCGAATCATCAACCGTAACAACCGTTTGAAGAGACTGTTGGATCTGAAGGCACCTGACATCATCGTTCGTAACGAGAAGCGTATGCTGCAGGAAGCCGTTGATGCATTGATTGATAATGGTAGAAGAGGACGTGCGGTAACTGGCCCTGGTAACCGTGCATTGAAGTCTCTTTCTGATATGTTAAAGGGTAAGCAGGGACGCTTCCGTCAGAACCTTCTTGGTAAGCGTGTTGACTATTCAGGACGTTCCGTTATCGTAGTTGGTCCAGAACTGAAGATTTATCAGTGCGGACTTCCAAAGGAAATGGCAATCGAGCTGTTCAAGCCTTTCGTAATGAAAGAACTGACAGCACGTGGTATTGCTACAAACGTAAAGGCAGCAAAGAAGAAGGTTGAGTCTTTGGAGCCAGAAGTATGGGATGTATTGGAGGATGTAATCAAAGAGCATCCAGTTATGCTGAACCGTGCCCCGACACTTCACAGACTTGGTATTCAGGCATTTGAGCCAATCCTGGTAGAGGGTAAGGCAATCAAGCTTCATCCATTGGTATGTACTGCGTTCAACGCCGACTTTGATGGAGACCAGATGGCTGTCCACCTTCCACTTTCCGTAGAGGCACAGTCCGAGTGTAGATTCCTGCTTCTGTCACCAAATAACCTGTTGAAGCCTTCGGATGGTGGTCCAGTAGCCGTTCCTTCACAGGATATGGTACTTGGTATCTACTATCTGACTATGGAGCGTTATGCAAGTATTTCGGATGAGGAAGCTGCAAAGGTAGAGATTAAGAAAGAATATCTTGCAGACGATGAGAAGGGCAATCTGGAACAGCTTCATACAGATTGTTATGCTGGCGAGTTAGATGCAGATGATTATATCAGAGTTCGTGTCGTTGCAAAGAAGACAAAGGCTGAGACATTCTACAAGAATATTGTAGGAACAGTCAGAAACTTCATGAAGCCAAAGTTCAGCAGCGAGAACCTTGCAATGCTCGCATATGAGAACAAAGAGATTACATTACATCAGAAGATAGAAGTTGTTCGTACTGTTACGACTCCAGATGGCGAGAAGCATACAGGATTTGTTGAGTGTACATTGGGACGTCTGATCTTCAATGAGATTATTCCACAGGATCTGGGCTTTGTCGATCGCAGTAAGCCAGAAAATGTACTGGAGCCAGAAATCAACTTCCATGTTGATAAGAAGCAGTTAAAGAAAATCCTTGATAAATGTATCAATACACATGGCGTTACAAAGACCGCTGAGGTATTGGATGATATCAAGGCAATGGGTTATAAGTACTCAACAAGAGGTGCGATTTCGGTATCTATTTCCGATATGACGGTACCTGCATCCAAGAAAGATATTCTGGAGCATGCACAGGAAATCGTAGACAGAGAAAATATGCTCTATGGTCGTGGATATCTGACCGATGAAGAGCGTTATCATGCAGTTGTTAAGACATGGCAGGAAGCCGATGATAAGCTGACAAAGGCTTTGCTGGATGGCTTGGATAAGTACAACAACATCTACATGATGGCAGACTCTGGTGCCCGTGGTAGTGATAAGCAGATCAAGCAGCTGGCTGGTATGCGTGGACTGATGGCAGATACATCAGGACGTACCATCGAGCTCCCAATCAAGTCAAACTTCCGTGAAGGTCTTGACGTATTGGAGTACTTCATCTCTGCACATGGTGCTCGTAAGGGACTTTCCGATACAGCCCTTCGTACAGCCGATTCGGGATATCTGACACGTCGTCTGGTTGATGTATCACAGGATTTGATTATCCGTGATGTAGATTGCAGTGCAGACCGCGATGAGAAGCCGGGTATGTATGTTGAAGTATTTATGGAAGGTGATCGAGTAGTCGAGAGCCTGAAGGATCGTATCACAGGTCGATATGCGGCTGAAAGCATCTATGATAAAGATGGTAACATGCTTGTAAAGGTAAATCATATGATTACTCCAAAGCGTGCGGAGAACGTTTTGAAGAATGGTGTAGATAAGGATGGCGTTCCATTCACACTCGAAGGCGAATCAGAACCAAGAAGAGATGCGAAGATCAAGATCCGTACAATCCTTACATGTCGTTCACACCTTGGTGTATGTTCGAAGTGTTACGGTTCGAACATGGCAACCGGACAGGCAGTTCAGGTTGGTGAGGCAGTCGGAATCATCGCTGCTCAGTCAATCGGTGAGCCTGG
>DHJV01000084.1 GCA_002404515.1 Lachnospiraceae bacterium UBA4711
GCACCTGCTTAGCGCCGACCGAGCCGTAGGCGAGACCTTGAACCCATGGGTTCAAGGTCTTTTCCGCATCAAAAAAGGGATAGGCGATTGCCTATCCCTTTTGATGCGGAAGATGGGACTTGAACCCACACGGTATTGCTACCACAGGCACCTGAAGCCTGCGCGTCTGCCAATTCCGCCACTTCCGCGTACTGCGTTTCGTATCATATCATTTCTATACACAAATGTCAACAGGAAATTTAATAAATTCGAAACGCTTTTTCATTTTTAATTATTCTGCATCTGTTGCAGAGGCATCACTGCCTGTGGCAGCCGGTGTCTCTACGGCTGCATCACTGGCGGTTGCCTGTACACCCTTGCCATTCTCTAACAGGTAATCAACTACCTTCTGAGCCAGTGCATAATAAACAAGATCCTCAGAAGTATAATTCTCTTCCAACTTAGACTCATCATCGTAACCATAATAATCCATGATCGTCTTCTTGTAGTCATCAACCTCTGCTTTATCAACCGTGATTCCAGCATCCTTTGCAACTGCACATACCGCAATCTTTTCCTTCATGTAATCCTCTGCCAGACCCTGTACATACTCACGGAAATCAGACTCGCTCTGGAAGCCATATCTGGCCGTTACATAATCGCCAAGTGAATAACCATACTGGGAAGCTGCCTGCTCCTGCTGGGAAATACTCTTATCAATCAGATCCTGCATTTCCTTCTCCGGATACTCGTTATAAGTGGTCTTCTCTACAAGCACCTGCATAACTGCGCTCTCATTTGCGCTCTTATCCGACTTGTCATACTGCTCAACCAGATCCTTTCTGACGGAATCTTCATATTCAAGAATCGTTGTTGCATCTGTATAAGAAGCAACAAATGCATCATTGTATTCCGGAAGCTGTGTCTCTGTGATATAGTTAATCGTGATCTTAAAATCTGCTTCCTTTCCGTTCAGTTCATCTTTGCCATAATTCTCCGGGAACGTTGCCTTGATGTTAAACGTCTCACCAACCTTATGTCCTATGATACCATCCTCAAAGCCAGGAATCATAGAGCCACTTCCAAGTGTCAGATCATAACCGGCGCCGTTTGAATTACCACCTTCAAATTCCTCGCCGTCAATACTTCCTACAAAGTCAATATTGACATTGTCGCCTTCCTTGACGGTTCCTTCCTTCACCTGTGTCTTCGTTGCATACTGCTGCAACAGGGAATCAATCTTTGTCTTTACATCCGCATCTGTCACAGTTGATTTTGTCTCTTCATATTCCAGTCCCTTATAGTCTGGCAGGTCACAATACGCTGCATATTTGTCGATCATGCTCTGCTGGTCAACACCGTCTACCTTCTTCCCACATCCGGTAAGCATTGTCATACCAAGTGCAAGACTCAGTACATACCCAAGTGTTCTAAACTGCTTCTTCATAATACATATCCCTTCTGATTCTACCTAAAAATATAGGACTTAAAAAACTTAAATCCCTAGCATTTATACCATATTTTAAGGAAAATGAAAAGGTAATTTTCATATTTCACAAAGAAATCACATGGCATACACATTTTTTCCGGCTTGTATAAGGCACAAAAATGGCTTGAATACGCGGTTTTTTGGCATTTTAGGTGTCCAAAAAATCGCAACATCTAGTTTTTGTGTAATTTTTTGATACTAGATTTAGTGTTTTCGTGTTTACAAACCACAAGTCAGATGATATAATGTGAAACCGTATTCACGTTTTTTATTTGAATACCAAAGAAATACACTGACAGATAGTTTTAGGAGAGGGTTTATGAAAGTTATCAAACGAGATGGTCATACAGTGACCTATGACCGCAGCAAGATCATCACTGCCATCAAAAAGGCAAACGCTGAGGTTGAACCATGCGAGAAAGTAACAGATGAAAAGATTGAAGAGATTGTTGAGGGGATTGAGAGCAAGAACCGCCCACGTATGCTTGTGGAAGATATCCAGGATATTATCGAGCAGAAGCTGATGGCGGACGGCAAGTTTGTTCTTGCCAAAACTTACATTATCTACCGTTATACCCGTGAGCTTGTCCGTAAGGCAAATACAACGGATGATTCCATTTTAAGTTTGATCAAAAACCGTAACAAGGATGTTATGGAAGAAAATTCAAATAAGAACGCAACCGTTGCCTCCACCCAGCGTGACCTGATCGCCGGCGAGGTATCCAAGGATCTGACACGTCGTGTCCTGCTGCCGGAGAAAATTTCCAAGGCACATGACGAGGGCGTGCTGCATTTCCATGATGCGGACTATTTCTTACAGCCGATTTTCAACTGCTGTCTGATCAACATCGGCGATATGCTTGATAACGGAACAGTGATGAACGGAAAACTGATTGAGAGTCCAAAAAGCTTTCAGGTCGCATGTACCGTTATGACACAGATTATTTCCTCGGTTGCCAGCAGCCAGTATGGCGGACAGTCTGTGGATATCCGTCATCTCGGCAAATATCTGCGCAAGAGCTACAACAAATATAAGAATAAGCTGGTTGAGGAATTCGGTGATAAGATTGACGATACAATCTTAGAGCAGATGGCTCAGGATCGCCTGCAGGACGAGCTTCGTTCCGGCGTTCAGACAATCCAGTACCAGATCAATACATTGATGACAACGAACGGACAGTCTCCATTCGTGACACTGTTCCTGAATCTTGATCCAAACGACGAATACATTGAGGAGAACGCGATCATCATCGAAGAGATCCTCCGTCAGCGTCTCGAAGGTATCAAAAATGAGAAGGGTGTGTATGTAACACCTGCATTCCCAAAGCTTATTTATGTATTAGATGAGCACAACTGCTTAAAGGGTGGCAAATATGATTACATCACCAAGCTGGCGGTCAAGTGTTCTGCAAAGCGTCTCTATCCGGATTACATCTCTGCAAAGAAGATGCGTGAAAACTATGAAGGCAATGTATTCTCCTGTATGGGATGCCGTTCCTTCCTCTCTCCTTGGAAGGATGAGAACGGAAACTATAAATGGGAAGGACGTTTCAATCAGGGTGTTGTATCCCTGAACCTCCCACAGATCGGTATTCTGGCAAAGGGCAGTGAAGAGAAGTTCTGGAGCATGCTCGACGAGCGTCTGGATCTGTGCTACGAGGCTTTGATGTGCAGACACAATGCACTGCTTGGTGTTACCTCGGATGTCAGCCCGGTACATTGGCAGTACGGTGCGATTGCCCGTCTGAAAAAGGGCGAGAAAATCGACCCATTACTCAAGGATGGCTATTCTACGATTTCCCTTGGTTATATTGGTTTGTACGAGGTCACAAAGCTCATGACAGGCAAAAGCCACACAGAACCGGAAGGTGAAGAGTTTGCCCTTCGCGTTATGAACCGCCTACGCAAGGCTTGTGATACGTGGAAGGAAGAAACCGGACTTGGCTTCGGTCTGTACGGCACACCGGCAGAAAGCCTCTGCTATCGTTTCGCACGGATCGATCAGGAACGTTTCGGCACGATCAAGGACGTCACAGACAAGGGCTATTATACAAACTCTTATCATGTGGATGTCCGTGAGAAGATCGACGCATTCAGCAAGTTCCGTTTTGAAAGCCAGTTCCAGACAATTTCCTCCGGTGGTGCGATCTCTTATGTGGAGATTCCGAATATGCGCCACAACTTAGAGGCACTTGAAGAGATCGTGCGTTTCATCTACGACAACATCCAGTATGCGGAGTTCAACACGAAATCCGATTACTGTCATGTATGTGATTACGATGGAGAGATCATGATCAACGACGACAACGAATGGGAATGCCCGCAGTGCGGCAACAAGGATCACTCCAAGATGAATGTAACACGCCGTACATGCGGCTACCTCGGCGAGAATTTCTGGAATGTCGGCAAGACGAAAGAGATCAAAGCACGTGTATTACATTTGTAAAGTCGAGGTTAGAAAATAGATATGAATTATGCGGATATCAAGCGCATTGATGTGGCAAACGGACTCGGCGTGCGGGTTTCCCTGTTCGTGTCCGGCTGTTCCCATCACTGCAAGGGCTGTTTTAACGAAGAAACATGGGATTTCAACTACGGAAAACCATTTACAGAAGCAGAGATCGAGCAGATCTTAGACTATCTGAAGCCAGATTATATCAAAGGTCTGTCGTTACTCGGCGGTGAACCTTTTGAATATGTCAACCAGCAGGGGTTACTTCCTTTGCTTCGTCGTTTTAAGTCACTGTACCCACAGAAGGATGTGTGGTGCTACACTGGCTATGATTTTGAAAAGGATATACAGGGAAAAATGATGGTGATGTGGCCGGAGACATCTGAGCTGCTTCGCTACATTGATATACTGGTCGACGGGGAATTCGAAATGGATAAAAAAGATTTATCCCTCCGCTTCCGCGGCTCCTCCAACCAGAGAATCATTAATGTCAAGCGTTCGCTTGCGGAAAATAAAGTCTGTCTGGAGGAGGAATTTTACAAATGATTACCCATATGCAGGTAAATGTTAAGAAATTAAATGAAAATGCAGTGTTGCCAACCTATGGTTCTGCCAATGCTGCCGGTGCCGATCTGTATGCATGCATGGATGCGCCACTCACAATCGCACCACACGAAACGGTGATGGTTCACACCGGACTCGCCATGGAGATTCCAGAGGGGTATGCCGGACTTGTCTATGCCAGAAGTGGTCTGGCTGCCAAGCGTCATCTGGCTCCCGCAAACAAAGTCGGTGTTGTCGATTCCGACTACCGCGGAGAGTTCATGGTTGCTCTGCACAATCACAGCAGCGAACCTCAGACGATTGAGCCCAAGGAGCGTATCGCACAGCTCGCTATCACACCATATATCGTCGGCGATTTCACGGTTACTGACGAATTAGAGGAGACCGAACGCGGTACCGGTGGTTTTGGTTCAACCGGCCGATAAGATACTATTTCAAAACAAATGGGTGCACTAAGCAAGTGCACCCATTTCTTTCTGTTTCATTTTCTGAATATCTGCAGTTACATCCCGCACAGCAAACACCACCGCAGTCACATGACCTTCTGCATCCCAGCATTGTGGGGTCAGAATCGAGCAGGAACAAATTCCCAAATCGTTCTCTGATACAAATGTGATATAAGCTTCGCCCTTCAACCGCTCATCCAGATCTGACAGATTGACAAACCGCAGATACGCATCCCTATACTTCTGTCCCACAAAATTTTGGACATAGCTTTGCAGCATGCTTTCTGCTGCTGCCTGTCTGTGAAGCACCGCGCCAATCTCTCCCGGCATTTTTATCGCTTCCCACTCTCCAGTATCCAGATGAATCAAAAGATTCAGTTTATAAATACTTCCAACCGCATTGATGATTCGAAACTGCGTCTGCATCTCCCGCATCGTATTCTGTGCTGACCGGTTGCGCCAAAAAGCAAGAATCAACAGAAAAAAGATATAAACTGCCGTACTGAACGCCAGAATTGTTGTCCGTGTTGCAAACACCTGCCCTGACGGGTATATCGCATACAGCCGGTAATTCTTATACCGCATCTGTTTTCCAAACCAGCACTTACCCTTATATTTTAATTTCGTAATTTTGCCGGTTTCCCATGCATTTT